>JAKEHP010000454.1 GCA_022614955.1 Candidatus Methylomirabilota bacterium | reverse complement strand
GTCGCCTCACGTCGTTCTCGGTCGTCGGCGGTCCTCAACGTACAAACCGCGTACGCCTCCGGCCGCCTCCTTCCTCGAGCCTCGTGATGCTCGTCATTTGGCCCGACACTGCAGTCGTCGCATGAGCACTATCTCCAATTCGTTGGAGTCAGACTAGTGAGGGGGAGAGGGCCGTGGCGTCTGACGTCACCCGGAAACTCCTGAAGGTGTTCGGGATCGCCGTGACCGATTTCGAGGACCAGGCGGCGGCGCTGATAGAGCGGGCCGAGGCCCTGAAGGCCCGGGGCGCTCCGCCGGAGGAAGCGGTAGCCCTCCTGGAGGAGGCGGTCCAGTCGGTCACGATGGTCACGGAGCGCTGGGGGGAGGTGCAGAGCTACCTGCAGGACGTGCAGCAGAAGCTGCTCGGGGCGGCTCGCGGCGTCCTGGAGGTGGCCCGCCGAAAGCCCTAGGGAGCCCGTGCGGGGCTCGGGGGACCGGGATGTACACGGTGGAAAGCGTGATGAAGAAGCCGGTGGTCCGCATCCCCGCCACGGCCACGGTGGCGGAGGCGATCCACCGGATGCACGAGCGGGGGATCTCCAGCATCCTGGTGGAGCCCCAGGTTGCTGGGGGTCCCTACGGCATCATGACCAAGCGGGATGTCCTCTCCAAGGTGGTCGCGCCCGGGAAGGACCCGGACCGGCTCCGCGTGGCCGACCTGATGTCCAGCCCCGTAATCACCGTCCCACCGAGCACGAGCCTCCGAGAGTGCTCCGCCCTGATGTTGGAGAAGGACATCCGGCGGATCCTGGTGGCCAGGGGGACCGAGATCGTAGGGATCGTGAGCGACACCGACATCTTTTCCGCCGTAGAAGAGCGGGGCTGGGGCCCAACCTTCTAGTGCCGGGCCTGCGCGGAGGGCCTAGCCCGTCAGGGCGCGGAGCGCCTGCCAGCCGAACCAGGCGGCAAACCCCAACAGAATGACGCTGGAGGCGACCGAGATCCCCCGCAGGGCCGCCGGTGTGACCAGCCGCCGGCTGACCTGGAGGGCAGCAGCCAGGGCCGTGAACCAGGTGAAGGTCCCGGCCGCCACCCCTGCGACCAGGCGGAGGGCGAGGTCCGTCGTCACCGTCTCCACCATCCCGGCGTAGAGCCCGCCGAAGACGGCTGCCCAGGACGCCACGGTCATCGGGTTGCCGAGGGTAGCCGTCAGCGCACCGAGAAAAGAGCCCCAGGCGGTTCGCGCCGCCGGCGCCCCCTCCAGCATGACCGGCCCACGCAGGCTCTGGAGGAGAGCCGAGCTGCCCAGGTAGGCGAGCATCCCGGATCCCAAAAGCCAGAGGAGGATCCGGACCCCGGCCCTGCCCACGAGGGGAGCGGCCCCCGCCGCGGCCAGCAGGGCGTAGAAGCCGTCCGCCACCGTGGCCCCCAGCCCCACTAGGAAGGCCGCCCGGAACCCCCGGTGCAGGCCCGTTCGGATGGCCAGGATGTTGATCGGCCCGAGAACTGCCGCGACCGAGAGACCCAGGAGGTAGGCCGTCCCCAGAACCCCCACGCCTCCCCCTTCCTCAACCGGGTTGACGGTCGAGTCGTCTATCTGCTAGAAACCCGCCGGAGCCCGGCCGCGGCTTGCGGCCGCAGCCCCGGGTACCCGGGAGGCGCACCGGTGCAGCTCATCGTCTTCCTGCTCTTCTGGTTCCTCTGCATCGCCGGGGTCGTGTTCCTCGCCTACCGGCGCGCCCAGCGGGACTAGCCTTTATACGTCCAGGAACCGGAGGAAGGCCTCCGCGTCGGCCAGGTCGGCCAGGAGCACATCGGGCCCCGCCTGCTCCAGGGTCTCCGGGCTCTCCCCTCCCGTCGCCACCGCCACGGTCCGCGCTCCCAGCGCCCTCCCGCTCTGTACGTCCAGGTGGGTGTCCCCGATTACGATGACCTCTGCCGGCCCGTCCGCGCCGCTTTGCGTCCGCCGCGCCTCTCCGCGGGCCACGGCGCGGCGGAGGAGTTCGACCCGGTCCTCGGCGTCGGACCCGAAGCCGCCGAAGGGGAAGAACCGGTTCAGGTCCGCGCGGGCCAACTTGATTCGGGCCGCCGCCTCCAGGTTCCCCGTCCCCAATCCCAACAGACAGTCCGCCCGTGCGGCGAGGCGGGTGAGGAGCGCGGGGACCCCCGGAAGGACCCGGTAGGTCGGCGAGCGCTCCACCTCCTCCTCCAGGTAGGGGAGGTAGCGGTCACAGATGGCCGCTGCCTCTTCCGCCGCCATCGGCCGGCGAAGCTTCCGCTCCACGATGTCCCGGATGATCCTCAGGTCGGTTCGGCCGCGAAACGGCACGTCCCGGCCCGCACCCTTCAGCCCGTAGAGGTCCTGGAAGACCCGGTCCAGCGCCCGCACTCCGGCCCCGCCCGTGAGGAGGAGGGTGCCGTCCAGGTCGAAGAGGAGGATGCGCGCCGGCATGGTCTCAGGCGGGCTCCCGGTACTCTTCGGGCGTGCCCGGGCTGGCGTGCGGCGCGCGGGCGGGGGGCGTCATGGCGCCCGTAGGGTATCCCAGCGCTTCGCAGAAGATCAAGGGTGGAGGGTCAGGAGGAGGCGGCGGGGCTCGCCAGGGCAGCGTCCCCCTTGCTGACTTCCTTGGCGCGGTACAGGGCCCGGTCGGCCTGGGAGAGGAGGTCCTCGGCGGTCCGGATCTCCGGTCCGGGGTAGACCCCCACGCCGGCGCTGACGCTCAGGCGGACCCCCCGGGTGGCCCCGGCCAGCCGATGCGCCTGGACGACCCGGCAGATCCGCCGGGCCTCGGCGAGCGCGCCGGGCTCCTCCGTCATGGGCAGCAACGCCACGAACTCCTCGCCACCGTAGCGAGCCACCACGTCTGATGTTCGCAGGTTCGCCCGCAGGAGCTGGGCCACTTGCTGGAGGACCTCGTCTCCACGGGCGTGCCCCCACTGATCATTGACCTGCTTGAAGTTGTCCAGGTCGTAGAGGACGCAGGCGAGCGGGTGGCGGTGGCGCTGGGCTCGGGTGAACTCTTCCTGCATCCGCTTGCGCAGGAACCGCCGGTTCGGGAGGCCGGTCAGGTCGTCCAGGAGGGTGAGCTGCTCCAGGTGGGCGACGTTGACCTCGAGGTTCTCGTAGGTCTGCGCGTTCTGGAGGGCGGTGGCGGCGAGGTCGGCGATGACCTGGCAGAGCTTCAGCTCCCGGGGGGAGTGGAGGCGGAGCGCCTTGGCGGTCCGGAGGAAGAGGGTGCCGATGACCTGGTTCCGGAGGATGACCGGGAGGACATAGATGGAGGTGAGGGGGAGCTTGCGCATCTGGTCCCGCACCGGGGCCAGCACCGGGTGCGCGTGCACGTCGTCAATCAGGACGGGCGCCCTCGTCCGGATGGCCTCTTGCATCTCCGGGTACTTGGCGAGCTCGATCTTCAGGCGGTCCACAGCGGCGTCGTCATGGGAGGCCAGGACGTAGGCGTACCGCGGGTCGTCCGCGATGAGGACCAGCGAGCAGCGGACGGACTCGATGATGCGGGCGGTCTCCCGGACGATGATCTGGAAGATGTCCCGCGACCGGAGGGTGGAGGAGACCGCCTGGGAGACATCCAGGAGGGCCCGCAGGTCGTTCCGCTCCTTCACCAGGGCATCGTGGCGCTGCTTGACCCTGAGCTGCGCCTCCACCCGGGCGAGGAGCTCCTGTTGGTCGAAGGGCTTGCGGATGAAGTCCTCCGCCCCCGCCCCGAGCCCCTGGAGCAGGTCCTCCTTCCGGCTCAGGGCAGTCAGCAGGAGGATCGGGATGGGGGCGGTCTCGGGGTCCGCCTTCAGGGCCCGGCAGACCCAGTACCCGTCGAGGCCGGGCATCAGGATGTCCAGGAGGATGCAACCGGGCCGGAGGCGCTTGACCGCCTCCAGGGCCGCCCCGCCATCGGCCACTTCCGAGACCTCGTACCCGGATCTGGTCAGGGTCTCGGTGAGATGGGCCCGCAGCACGGGGTCGTCGTCCGCCAGGAGGATCCGGGGGGATGGGGTGGGTTCTTCCATCGTCGGCTGGCTCCTGCGCGCGCGGGCCCGGGATGCAGCCCGGCAAGGGGCACACGGGGGGCGTCGGAGCCGGAAAGTGCAAAAGTTGGACCAGGGGGGGGTTAGAGTGGGACCTTGTTTTGCTTGCAGTAGCTGGTAAGCACGAGAAGGGCCTGGTTCAGGCGCTGGATCCGGAGGCTCTTGCGGCGGATGGTGTCGACGTTTCCCGTCTCGACCGGCTCGCCGCGCGTCTCGCGCAAAACGATGCTCAGGTTCTGATTGATGGTTTTCAGCTCGGGGGACGTGAACTTCCGCAGGATGGGTGGGGTCAGGATGAAGAAGCCCTCGGCGATGTCCTTGGCCAGGCCCTTCGGGCTCCCGGGGATCGCCATCCTGCTTCCTCCCTGGTCCGGAGCATAGCACGCGCCGTCAGGACGGCCAAGTCTCGGCCGACTCTCCGGGCCGGGGAGGGGGACAGCCTACCAGGAGAGGGGGTCGGTGCCGGTGAGGTCGGTCAGGATCAGGACGATCGTCGCCGGGACAGTGCGGCTGCCCACGGGGCTGAAGCGGACCCGAAGCGGGCGCCCCTCCTGGTGGACGGTGAGGCAATCGGTGGATTCGCTTCCCCGGAGCAGCGCGTCCCAGAGGCGCCGGACCGCCCCCCGGTGGGCGGGCTCGAAGACCTCGTGGACGGGACGCCCGAGGAGGGACCGCTCCGAGGCCCCCAGCAGACGAACGGCGGCCGGGTTGGCCTCCGTCACCCGGCCTGCGCCGTCGGCCAGGAGGACTCCGTCCCGGATGTGCTGAAGGAGCAGGTCCTGCTGCTGCTTCAGGTGGAGGAGCTCGGCCACCACCTGCCTCGGCCGGAACCCCTCGTAGCCGTACACTTGCGGCTCCCCGTTCCCCTGCCCCGCCTTGGCCAAGGCTTGCAGGAGGCTTGGCCCCACGACCGGCAACGGCCCTTTCGCCACGAAGGCCTCCCCCCGGAGGCCCGGGAGGGCGAGCAGGTCGGGGGCGGCCAGGCTGCTGAAGACGATCACCGGCATGCGGGCAAGCCGGGGATCGTCTTCCAGGTAGCGGCAGAGCCGCGCCCCGTCAATCTTGGGCATCACGACGTCCAGGACCAGGATATCGGGCGGCGCCGCGGCGATCTGCTCGAGCGCCTCCAGCCCGTCGGCCGCCGTCTCCACCGCGTACCCTGCCTCCCGCAGCAGCTCCCCCACCGCCTCCAGGATGAAGCGGTCGTTGTCCACGAGGAGGATCCGCATCACGCGCGCCTTCATGGCCGCTCCACCGCCAGGATCCGCATGGCCCGCCCCGCCTGCTCGGCGTGGGCCTGCCAGAGGAGGTAGGCCACCATCTTCTCGACCCGGTGGGCCAGCCGGTCGGGGGTGCTGTCGGCTGCCTTGTTCAGGTAGAGGGCCGGCTGGGTCCGTGCCACGAGGTGGCGCACCGCCTCGTCGCAGCGCACCCCCGACAGATAGATGATGGGGAGGGGGCGGGGCCGATGCAGACCCCGCTCGAGGGCTCTGAGCGCCCGAGCGGCGCCACTGCCGTCGAGGTCGTGCATGAGCAGGTCCAGGATGATCAGGTCCACCTCCTTGCCCGCCATGAAGTGTTCGGTGAGGGAGGTCAGGAGCTCCGTCCCGCTGCTGGCGGGGAGGACCTCGTGGGCCAGGCCTCGAGTCAGGAGGAGATCCGTGAGGTGGGCGCGGAAAAACTTGTCGTCATCGGCTAATGCCACGCGAGGGAGGGTCTGCAGCCGGTACTCCGCCTCCAGCTCGAGGGAGAGGCCGCAGGAGGAGCAGTGGATGGCCACCTCGTTGCCGCGGGCCACGGGGAAGGTGAACACCTGCTCTCCGCAGGAGGGACAGTACTTGAATGTCTGACTCGGTTCCGGCATTGCCGACCTTCACCCCGGGAGGGTGGACGGGCCCGTCCGGAAGGGGGCGCGTGCGACTTGCGTGCCATGGGGGCGGGGCTGGCAACCCGGTGGGCCGGACCGGCCCGGGGGCGAACCACAGGCCCCGGAAGATGGCAAGCCTTGTCGGGCAGGGGAGGTCCAGGGCCCTGCGGCCCCTCCCGGACTAGGAGTCGGGCTTTCACGTGGCGTGGGGCAAAAGGTAACCGAGGGATGGAAACGCGGGGAAATGGGGGTAGGCCCGGAGCACTAGCCGCTCTCCCCCAGCGGGAGGACGGCCACGGTCCCCGCCGCGAGGTCGGCGACGCAGATCCGGTGGTTGTTGGTGTCGGCGATGTACAGTCGGTCCGCTGCGGCGGACAGCCCCCCGGGCTCGAAGAAGGTGGGCTCCGCTCCTTCGCCACGGCCCGGTTTGCCGCTGCCGAGCACCGTCTCGACCCGCCGGAGAGCCGGGTAGAGGCGCTTGATCTTGTGGTTGTAGGTGTCGGCGATGTAGCAGGCGCCCCCGAGCACGGCGATGCCGAGGGGGTGCTGCAAGCGGACGGCGGGTCCGGTCCCATCCACATCGCCGAACTCGAAGAGCCCCTCGCCGACGAGGGTCGTCACCCGGCCGAAGTCCGCAAGGGTGATGACCCGGATGGCGCTGGCCTCGCTGTCGGCAACGAAGAGGGCCTGGCCGTCGGTGGCGAGGCCGCTCGGCTGGTTAAGGCCAGCTTCCAGCCGAGGTCCGTCCCGAAGCTCTTCCCGCCCGCTGCCGGCAAAGGGCGTGAGGGTGCCGGTGACCAGTTCCATCGCCCAGATCTGATGACAGCCGGCCATGGCGATGTACAGGGTGCTGTTGCGGCTCACCAGGTCCCAGGGGGAGTTGAGGGCCACCGCCCGCCCCGTCCCGGGGCGGGGCCGCCCGGCAGCCTGCTCTCCCGTCCCGGCCACCGTCTCCACGGTCCGGGCACGGAGGTCCAGCCGCCGGATCGCATGGTTCTCCGTGTCCGCCACGTAGAGGTGCCCGCCCACCAGCGCCATCCCCTGCGGGTTGCGGAACTGGGCGGTCGTGAAGGAACCATCGGCGAAGCCGGCCTTCCCCGTGCCAGCCACCGCCCGGACCTGCGCGGCAGGGTCGGCGACCACGATCCGGTGGTGCCCGCTGTCGGCGACGAAGAACCGTCTTCCTGCGACGTCCGCCAGGACCTTCCCGGGGTAGGCGAGGAAGCTCTCCGAGGGGGGAGCGGGGTGGCGCAGGACGAAGGGCCGCCCGTCCACCCGGAGGGTCCCCGCCTGGCGGTGCTCCGCGATCAGCTCCTGGATGGCTTCGCGCAGGGCCGGCCCGTGCCCCTCTCCGGCCACCGCCCCGACCACGTAGCCCTGCGGGTCCACGAGGACGAGGGTGGGCCAGGCTCGGACTCCGTACCGCTGCCAGATGGCGAAGTCCCCATCGTTGACGACCGGGTGACTGATGCCATGACGGGCCACCGCCTCGGCCAGGCTCTCGGGGGCCGCCTCGTTGGGGAACTTGGCCGAGTGGACCCCCACGATGACGAGGGTCTCCCCGAACTCCCGCTCCAGCGCCTCCAGCTCCGGGAGGACGTGCAGGCAGTTGATTCAGCAGTAGGTCCAGAAATCCAGGAGGACGATCCGGCCCTTCAGATCCGCCAGGCGGAGCGGGCGGTCCGTGTTGAGCCACTCCCGCCCCTCGGGAAACTCGGGGGCCCGGACCCGGGCGAGGTCATGCTGCATAAAGTTTTCCTCCGGGAGGGGACGGCTCAGAAGGGCCGAGGGCGGTCCCCTCCGGCCTGAGTCGGGTCCAGGACGCGTCGTGGGTCGTCAGGGGGAGGCACCGGGGATTCCGTGCCGGCCCGGGCGCCAGCCCCTCCCTGCCGGTGGCCCTCGACGGTGACGGAATGGACGGCGACCCCCTCCCGCGCGGCAGCGAAGAGCCGGGCCTCGATGCCGTCCACGAGTCGGGCGACCGTGAGGGGGAGCAGGACCTCCAGGTACGCCTCGCCGTCTCGGCCCCGGGGAACCGGGAGCGACCGGGCCTCCAGCAGGGCCCCATTACCGCTGTAGCGCACCTCGAGGATGGCGGGCGTCTCCGCAGACACCCCGGGCCCCGTGAGCGCATAGAGGAGCAGCACGGCGTCGCGCGTCGGGGTCAGGACGGTCCCGGCCAGCCGCAGGCGCCAGGGCCCCGGCCTCAGGGGTGCTGGCCCCTCGGGCCGGGCGGCCGGGGACAGGACGCGGCGCGCCGCCGGTCCGTCGAAGCGGGCTTCGACGGGGGGGACGCGCACCCCCCGGGTCGGGAAGGGGAAGGGGGGGAACGGGTGGAGGCGCAGGGTCAGGAGGGCGGCCTCACGCAAGCGTGTTTCGTGGACGCGGACGCGCAGGAAGACCGCCTCCCCCCGCTCGAGATGATGCGTTGGGGTAACGAGCGGGATGATCTCGAGACGCCTTCCCAAAGGATCGGTCAATTCCAGTTCGGCCCGGTCGAGCCGGACCGCGTCCTCGGAGACGCTCTGCGCCTGAACGGAGGCGTTCTCCACCTCATACGTGATGGTGACAGCCTCCGCCTCGCGGCTCCGGCGCACCTCCCGGACTCGGAGGTTCAGCGCAACAGCTTGGGTCGCCGTCGCGAACAGGATGAGGCTCACGACTGTTGCCTGGAGCGTTCGCATGGCTCCCTCCATCACTCGATCCCCGCCCACCCCCGACGCGGTGGGGGGGAAGGGGCCGCCGCCCCCGCCCCCCTCCGGCGGGTGAGCCCTCGCCGACGATCGAGCCCTCGCGTTTGTGCGGTCACGCCTCGCCCACCGGGGGCAGGCGCTCGTCCTCTGAGCTACTTCATCCCTTTCAGGAGCTGTCCCATCTCCTGCGCGCTGTAGGCGCGCAGAGTCTCTGTCTTTACGTTCCCGAGGGACCCCACGCTGAGCATGAGCCGAGTCGCCGTCTCGTCGTCCGGGGCCTCGAAGATGCCCACCACGTCAAACCGGCCAAGGGTCCAGTAGATCTCCTTGACCGTCACTCCCATCTTCTTGGCCATGTCCCGGAAGGCCTCGGCCCGCTTGGTCGTCTGGTTGACAGTCTTGATGCCCTGCTCGGTGAACCTGGCCAGCATTACGAAGGATGCCATCGCCCTCCCCCTTTCCTGGTCCCCCCTCACCCCTTCGCCAAACTCTGGCCCCGGGCGATACCCGACGCATCGCCCCGCGGGCGCCGCCGAAATCCTGTCCGCCCTCCGGTGGCCCCCTCGCCTGAGGTCTCTCGGGCCCCGACAGGTCAGCGCGCATTGACGCCCTTGTTCGCCGTCAGAGTGGAGTCGGTCTCAGCCGCGCTCAGGTGGTACTGCCGAGACTTCGTTTGCTCCAGGGCCGCGCCGCACATGACAGGTGTGAAGAGATGTGAGACAGGTCTGGCGCGACCCGAAGGGGTCGCACGGGAGGTGAGACGCACGTTACCCTGGCCGCCGTGGGCTGTCAAGGGGTGCCGCCGCGCGTGGCAGGACGCACAGTGGGCAGGGACGGTCTAGGCGGGGTGTCGAGCCGCTGGCGGAAGTCGGCGGTCAAGAGATCGCGTAAGTGGCGACGGTGATCCCGTCCCCACCCGGCACCTCGAAGGCAGGGTCCACCAAACGGAACTCCGACGCGAGCGGGGGCGCTTCGGCGCGCAGCGCCGCGACGACCTCGCCGCTGGCGATGATCCCGCCGGGCGGGATGCGCTTGAGGATTCGCGCGCCCACGCTCACGCTGGGGCCCACCAGCGCGATCGCCTGGCGCATCGTGGAACCGACGACGCCCACAGCGATCTCGCCCACCGTGAGGCTCATGCGGGCGGCGACAGGGTCGTCCGCGCCGCAGGTGCCGCACGCGAGGGCGGAGCGGATCGCGAGGGCAGCCCCGGCCGCGTCGGCCGTGGACTCGAAGTAGAGCAGCGCACCGTCGCCCTCGAAGTCCTTCACGTCGCCGCAATAGGCGAGGGCGACCTCTGTCACGAGCCGCATGAAGCCCTGGACGACCCCGAGCACCCGCTCGGGCGGGTGGTGCGCGAGGAGGCGGGTGGAGCCCGCGATATCAACGAACAGCGTGGTCAGGCGACGGCGGGTCGGGAGGGCCCCGTCACGCAGGTAGCGGTCAGCCAGGCTCGGCAGGAACGAAGCCCGCCCCTGCTCTGCGATCGCGACCGGGTCACGCTCGTCCCGTGCCGCAACCACCTCGCCCTCGAACCGGTCCGTCGGTAGGCCGGCCTCACGCCAGCCCGCCAGCCCGCCTGCGAGAATCGAGACGTTGCGGAAACCTTGCGTTGCGAGCCACCGTGCCACCCGGGCACTGGTCGCCTCGCCCGTTCAGGAGCAGTAGACCACCAGGTGCGTCTCGGCCGGCAGGTCGCGGGCGCGCTGTGGCACCTCCTCGAGGGGCAGCCAGACTGACCCGGGAACCCGGGCCGGGTCGGTTGCCCATGCCTCCCGGCGGCGCACGTCGAGGACAGTCAACCGGTCGCCGCGACGCAGGCCCGCCTCGAGCGCCTGCGCGGTGATACGCTCCACGCCGTTCACGGAATCCCCCATCACGTGCCTCCTGTGCTATCTACAAACAGGATAAACGAAGCCTGTCCCGCCAGGCAAGCGCGCCGACCGCCCAGGCCCAAGCCGCCCGCTGCAACTTCCGTCGCGCCGCCGTCAGCGTCCCCCGCTCACCGCGGGAGTAAACAACATGTACTCTGATGTCGTTTGTGTACTCATCGTTGCTCCCTCGCCGTTTTTTTGAATGCCCCGAAACATCCTTCGTTACGCAGACCTACGCGTGAGCCACGCGCCGGCGAGATTCAGCCGCGAGGTCCGAGCATGCCAATACGTCCGCCAACCCAACCCACCCCAGAACTCGAAGAAGGATCGTATCTGGAGGTGCGTGGGAATGGGGCCCGTGGACCCTTGCTGGGCCGTCCGGCGTCAAACGGGTAGCGAGATCGGTTCGGGAGGTCGCTCTTGGGCTCGGGGAGGAGGCGGAGCGATGCAATCAGGGTCGATCGTCATGCGTCGGGTGAGAGGGGCGGTGGGTCTGCTGTGGGGAGTCGCGCTCACCCTCGCGGCGGGAGGCGTGGCCGCCGCCGGCGGGGGGACGGAGCCCGCCGCCCTCGAGGGGGCGACGCGCGTGGCCCAGGCGCCGCGCTGTCAGGCGCCGGAGGAGACCGCGGCGTACCGGGTGACCTTCACCAGCACGTGGAGCGCCGCCACCCACCCGGAGGGCTTCCCCCCGGACGCCCACTTCTCCGACCTCATCGGCGCTACCCACAGCGCCGGGTGGGTGATGTGGGCCGAGGGCGGCCTCGCGTCCCCGGGGATCGAGCAGATGGCGGAGCGCGGGAAGTCGAGCCCCCTCGACCGGGAGGTCGAGACCGCCATCCGGGCGGGCCTTGCCGGGACCTGGCTGGGCGGCGGCGGCATCCGGCGGTCCCCCGGCTCCGTCAGCCTGGACTTTCGGGTGAGCCGGGCCTTCTCGTACGTTTCCCTCGTGTCCATGCTCGCGCCGAGCCCGGACTGGTTCGTCGGCGTGGCGGGCCTCGACTTGTGCGAGAAGCAGCGGTGGCTGATGGAGCGAACCGTCGTCCTGTACGCCTACGATGCCGGGACGGACAGCGGGACGGTCTACGATGCCCCCAACGCGGACACGCAGCCCCGTGAGCGGATCACGCGCGTCGAAGGGCCTCCCTTCCAGGTCGCGGGGGAGGTTCGTCCGGTGGGGACGTTCACGTTCACCAGGCGCTGAGCCGAGCCGTTCGCTCGACTCCATGGGGGGCGGCGCGGGATGCCGCAACCCATCTCCCCGTGGACCGGT
>JAKEHP010000453.1 GCA_022614955.1 Candidatus Methylomirabilota bacterium | reverse complement strand
GTCGGAAGGAATCGCCGCGAGCCCACGGGCCCTGGGGATCCTCCCCGTTGCCCGCTGCTCCCGGTTCGATCCTAATACCGGATGACCCCTCGGAGGCCAGCAACGCCGCCGCGATGAGAATCTCGTCTGGCGGCGGCTTCATTTCGCCACCTTGGGGAAGGTATCGTGCAAGAAAATCGGTGGCGGCTTTTCCCGAGCGGAAAACGGGATGAGCCAGAACTTCCTGCAGAAAGGCCAGGTTCGTGACCGGGCCAAGGATCACCATTTCACCCAGGGCACGCTCCATCCGGCACACTGCGGCCTCCCGGTCAGAGGCTCCCACGATAACCTTCGCCAGCAGCGGATCGTAGTGCACCGGCACTTCGTCTCCCTGCGCGTAGCCCGAGTCCACGCGGGTCCCCGGCCCCTGCGGCGACTCCCAGCGCAGGATCCGGCCGGGGGAAGGGGCGAAATCGCTCGCCGGATCCTCGGCATAGATGCGGCACTCCAGCGCATGTCCCCGGGGATGCGCGGCCGCCCAGGCGGGGGCCAGAGGCTCCCCCGCCGCCAGTTGAAGCTGAGCCAGCACCAGGTCCACTCCCGTGAGGATTTCCGTCACCGGGTGCTCCACCTGAAGCCGGGTGTTCATTTCGAGAAAATAGAACTCTCCCGAATCGGCATCCAGCAGGAACTCCACCGTCCCCGCATTGACGTACGCCGCCGCCTTGGCCACCGCCACCGCCGCGGCACCCATGCGCGCCCTCAGATCTTCGTTCAGCGCAGGCGAGGGGCTCTCCTCCAGGATCTTCTGGTGCCGCCGCTGGATGGAGCAGTCCCGCTCGAACAGCGAAATGACACGACCCTCCCGATCTCCCAGAATTTGAATCTCCACATGCCTGGCGGAAGGGATGAACCTTTCCAGGAAGACTCTGGAATCGGAGAAGGCCGACTGCGCCTCGCGCCGTGCCGAGGCCAGCGCCTCCGCCAGCTGTGACGCGGCCTCGACGACCCGCATGCCGCGGCCGCCCCCGCCGCCCGCAGCCTTCACCAGCACCGGATAACCCAGCTTCTTCGCCTGTTTCTCGAACTCCTTGTCACTCCCGGCCCGGTCGTAGCCCGGGACCACCGGAGCCCCGGCAGCCTGCGCCAACTCCCTCGCCCGGGTCTTGTCGCCGAGCTGCCGGATGGATGGCGCCGAGGGCCCCACCAGCACCAGGCCGGCGCCCGTCACCGCCTCGGCGAAATCGGCGTTTTCCGAAAGGAAGCCGTATCCGGGATGGACCGCCTGGCAGCGGCTCCGGCGTGCCACATCCAGCAACAAAGGAATGTTCAGGTAGGTTTCTGCGGAATTGGATCCGGGAAGCTCCACCGCTTCGTCCGCCCCCCGGACATGCAGGGCGCCACGGTCCGCCTCGGAGTGGACGGCCACCGCCGTAATGCCCGCCTCCCGGCAGGCCCGAATGATCCGTACGGCAATCTCTCCGCGATTGGCAATGAGAAGGCGGCGAAACAAACCGGCGCTCCGCTGCCGCTACATGCGGAAGACGCCGAAACGGGTGGGCCGCGTCGGCGCGTTCAGCGTGGCGGAGAGGGCGAGCCCCAGAACGCGC
>JAKEHP010000066.1 GCA_022614955.1 Candidatus Methylomirabilota bacterium | reverse complement strand
CGAGGAGCCCCGCGGTCATGTCGGTCTCGATAAAGCCGGGGGCGAGGGCGTTCACGGTCACCCCGTGGCGCGCCGACTCCAGGGCGAGCGTGCGCGTCAGTTGCAGCAGGCCCCCCTTCGTGGCATTATAGGCGGCCAGCCGGGGGAGCCCCACCAGTGCGCCAATGGAAGCCATGACGAGGACCCGCCCGCCCGGTTGGGCGGTGAGGCGGGGCGCCAGCGCGCGCACGCACAGGAAGGCGCCGGTCAGGTAGAGGGGAATCCTCGGCATGGGCGCCTCCGGCGGGAAGTCAAACAGAATCGCCAGGGGCTGTCAAGGCAGCCCGGGCCCCCGGGCATGAGCCATCCCGACGACCCCGTCCGCCGCGAGGCCCTCCAGCACCTGGACAGTCTCTACACGCTCGCCCGGTGGCTCACCCGTGACGCCCGGCAGGCCGAGGACCTGGTCCAGGAAACCTTCCTGCGCGCCCTCCGGTTTGCCCACCAGTTTACGCCCGGAACCAACCTCCGCGCCTGGATGTTTCAAATATTGAGAAACCTCCATCTGACGGCGCGCAAGCGTTGGGTGCGCGATCAGGCGCTGTTCAGTGTGCCGGCAGGGGGGGCGGAGGGGGGGCTGCCGGGGCCGGGGGCCCCCAATCTACCCGCGCCGGCGCGGGGGGAGGTGGGCGCGGCGCTCGACCTGGACGCCGCACTGCACCGGCTCCCCGAGGAGTTCCGGACGGCGGTCCTGCTGGCGGACCTGCTCGGGTACTCGATGGCGGAGGTCGCCCAGATCCAGGGCTGCCCGGTGGGGACGGTCAAGTCGCGCCTCTTCCGGGCGCGGGGGATGCTCAGAGAGATGCTCAAGGACTACCGTTCATGAGCGGGCCAAGGACACGCCCCGAGTGCCGCGCTGTCCAGGCTCTCGTGTCCGATCTCTTGGCCGGGGAACTGGAAGGCGAGGTGGTGGAGGCTGTGGAGGGGCACGCCACTTCCTGCCCGGCCTGCGGGCCGCTCCTCGCCGCCCACCGTGAGGTTCGGGACCTCGTCCGGGCTCACGCCTCCCGCGCGGTGGCGCCGGCCTCGCTCCGGGAGCGGGTGGAGCGCCTCCTCGCCCACCGCCCCGGCCTCGGCGGGCGCCTGGCCAGGCTTCTGGCGACACCCGGACGGGCCGCGCTCGCCGCCGCCCTGCTCACGGCTCTCCTCCTCGCGCCCTCCCTCTACTTCCTCCTGGCCCCCCGGGCGGAGCCGATTCACGTCCTCACCCAGGCCTCTCTCGCCGAGCACTCCCGGGCCGCGCTGAGCCGCGGCTGGCGCGCGGAGTGGGCCGATAGGGGCGCCCTTCTCGCGTACCTGCGCGAGACGCTCGGCCTGCCGCTGGAGCGCCTGTTCGTTGGCGATCCGGACCTGGAGCTCCTCGAAGTGTACCCGAGCGTGGTCATGGGCGAGAAGGGCGTCGCCATCCTCTACCGGGACCGGACCGGACGGACGAGCACGCTGCTCGTCCTCCCGGGCCGGGGGCTAACGATCCCGGCCCGTAACCGGATGCAGATTGAGACGTTCCGCCCATACCTGGCCCGGGCCGACCGGCACAACCTCCTGATCTGGAAACAGGGGGACCTGGCCTACAGCCTGGTCTCGGAGCAGGAAGAGGCGGCGCTGGCCGGGGTGTACCTGAAGATCCGCAAGGCCCCCTAGTGCTGAGCCAAGTGATGCGGCCCACTCGTGACAGACGGTTCTGCCGCGGGTCCTGTCGCCGGCGTGCCCCACTCGCGGCCGGGCGTCGTCACCCGCT
>JAKEHP010000452.1 GCA_022614955.1 Candidatus Methylomirabilota bacterium | reverse complement strand
TCGTGAGCCCGGCGGTGCCGGCCTCGGCCATCCCGGCCTTGGTGCAAAACGGCGGGCGCTGAAGGGGCCGGATTCAGTCGAAGACCCCATGGAGATACCAGGCGGAGGCATCCCCGAGATCGCGATAGATCCAAAAACGCGCCCCATGGGGGTCACGGGCGACAAAATAGTCCCGCGCGATATCCTGGCCGTCCCACCAGCCGGACTCGATGCGCTCGGGCCCCGATTCCGCCTCGAGCGGTCCGCAGAGATAAGGCCGTCCATCCTGATGTGAGAGCGGCCGGGGCTCCTTCAGCAACCACAGCGGCAAAACTCTAATAACACGATGAGGCCTGTTCGGATCCCTGGCCGAGCCGCCCACGGGGGGAGCGGCGGTGTGCTCTGCCGGCGGGCAAGGACGCCAGGCCCGCTCGGGGCGATGGTCGGCGACCGCGTAGAGACCCGCCACGGCGGACTCCCCAAGGCGGGCGCGCAGGCGCTCGATGAGCCGCCGAGGACCCTCCTCCGGTCCCCGCGGTCCATTCCCTTCCAGGGGCCACAGCCCCAAGGGGGTCTCGGCGAGGGGGGCGATGGCCTCCGTCCTCATGAGCAGCGCCCGCACCGGGGCGCGCAGCGACAGGCCATTCAGGCGTTCCCGGAACAGCCCAAGCAGATGCTCCGGATCGCGGCTCGGGGCCAAGAGACCCATCTCGATTACGGTTACGGTAGGGTGGATCACGGTGGGGTGGATCGGGGTGTCTTGGCCGCACGCGTGTAGGAGTTGCCACGTCAAACGCCGCACCCCTGCGCGCCGCGCGACCAGAAACCCGTGAAGCTCGAACAGCATCCGCCGCGCCGCGAACAGCAAAGGCTCGAGCGTATGGACCTCCTCGGGAAGATCGAGGCGGGTCTCGAAGCGGGCGGGCGGCTCGAACCGGGGCCGGGGGTCCGGTGTCCGGCCGAGCGCCCGATCCAGGAGCGAAACGAGCGCCGGACCGAGCCGGTGGGCGAATCCGGCACGCGGGAGCCGCAAGAGCCCTCCCACAGTCGCGATCCCCAGGCCCTCGAGGAGCCCGAGCTCGGGCCCGGAAAGCCCGAGGACCCCGAGGGGCAGGGGACCCAGGGCAGCGGCCGGGGTCTCGGTGGCGATGACCGGCGCCGTCCCGCCGCCGCGGGCGAGGAAGGTGGCCAGGAGCGGTGTGGGGCCGAGGCCCAGGACAGGGCGGAAACCCAACTTGCCCATCCCCTCCCGGACCCGCCGCGCGAGCGCCTCCACGCCCCCGAAGAGCCCGAGACTCCCCTGGACCTCCAGGAGGATGTTATCCGGGGGGGCCAGGCTGATCTCGGGGGTGAACTGCATGGCCCAGGCGGCGATCCCCCAGAGCGCCTGTCCCTCGGCGCGCTCATCGCGCTGGAAGACCCGCAATCCATCCCCGGGCGCCACCCGCGCCCGGGCATCGCCGGCCGCCATCCCGGGCCCGATCCCGTGCCCGCGGGCCGCCCGGTTGCAAACCAGGACCTCCGCCCGGGGCCCCGCGCCCCCCACCGTCATGGCCGGAATATCTTCACCCCCCCGCTCGAACACCTCCAGCGGCAGCGCCGGGAGATGGATGCATAACCATA
>JAKEHP010000451.1 GCA_022614955.1 Candidatus Methylomirabilota bacterium | reverse complement strand
GGGGCAGGCCCCCCTTCGGCGCTCGGCTGCGGCCTCGCTGAGCACCCCCCAAGCGTAGGGGAGCCTCTCCCCTACAACCCCTCAGTGCCCCTCGCGGATGCTTCTGATGATGAGGAGGCGTTGGTTGGAGGGGCACTAGCCGGCAAACCAGTCGTTGAGCTTGCGCCACGAGGGCTGGGGGACTTGCTCCCCCTGCGCGAGGAGCATCGCGAAGAGGTCGGCGGGAACGCTGCAGGCGGCGGTAATGCCCTTCCGCCCCGCCAGGACATTCTGGTTGTTCAGGGAATCGAACAGCCAGCCCTGGGCTCCGCCGTCGTACAGGCGCCCCGCGTGCGCGCAGAGGACGGCGACCGGCTCCTCCCGCTCGCCCAGGACGCTCCCGGAGAAGGTCTCGTAGACGCGCCGCTCCTCCCCGGCATCGTAGAGGCAACCCCCGGCACTGGCCAGGGCCAGAACCGCCTCCCCCCGCCGGGCCACGAGGGTCGAGCTGAGGGTCTCGTAGATCTCCCCCCCGGCCCCGGCATCGTAGAGGCGCCCCGCGTGGGAGCAGAGGGCGAGGATCCAGTCTTCCCGGACCGCCACGGGCTCCCCCGCCAGGGTCTCGTACACGCGGCAGCAGTCGCCGGCGTCATAGAGGCGCCCTTCGTGGGAGCAGAGGGCCTGGATGGCGTCTTCCCGCTTTCCCACCTCGGTCTGACTGAAGGTGTCGAAGATCCGGTTTGTGGAGCCGGCGTCGTACAGGTGCCCGTCGTGGGAGCAGAGGGCGAGGATCCAGTGATCCCGCTCCGCTACCGTCTCTCCGGTGAGGGTGTCCACCACCTGCATGGTGCGCCCGGCGTCGTAGAGGCGGCCCTCGTGGACGCAGAGGGCATGGACCAGGTTGCTCCGCTCGCCGAGCCGGACGATGGTCCCCTGGTGCAGGGCGTAAATCCTCCCCCCTAGGGCGATCACCAGACCGGTCACGCTCTCGTTCTCGACCATCTGCGTACCCCGGGCTCATCATAGGGGACGGCCCCGGGACTGTAAAGGCGCCCCTTGCGCCGGCTCCGGGCCCCGGGTATGCTCCCCGGGTGTCCTCGGGGGTCGCTTCGCCCCGTGGGGGCAGGCGGGGAGGGACCGATGCGAACCGAGCCGGTCACGGCCATCGGCGGGCGCGTCATCCGGGGGGAGGGGGTGGTGCGGGTCAGCCTCGAGCCCGGGGAGACGCTCCCCACCGACCGGATCGGGGACACCGGCCTCTTCCACCGTTGCGACCCCCAGGTGCTCAGCCCCATTGACCTCACCCGGGAGGGGGAGTTCGGCATCTGCCGGTTCTGCCGGACCCGGTTCGGGCTCGGCGAGCCGGCCCCGGCCCCCCCGGGCAGCACGCGAGCCGGGTCCTGACACCATGCCTTTTCAGTTCCTCGGCACTGCTGCCGCAGCCCCATCCGCCGAGCGGGACAACACCAGCATTCTCTTCTATACGGCCTCGGAAGCCTTGCTGGTGGACTGTGCCGGAAGCCCGCTCCACAAGATCCTTCGGGCCGGGGTGGATGGCAAACGCCTGCGCTGGGTCATCATCACCCACGCCCACGTGGACCACATCTACGGGCTCCCGTCCCTCATTCATACCCTGTGGCTGACCGGTCGCCAGGTCCCTCTAACCCTCTACGCGCTCCCGGAGCCGGCCTCCATCATCCGCCGCTTTACCGACCTGTTCCCGATCCACGGGAAGGGGGCCTTCCCCCTTGAGATCGTGGAGATCGAGCCCCGGCCGGAGGCCCCGGTCCTGGAGGGGCGGACGCTCCGGGTCGAGGCCTCCCCGGTCGAGCACAGCATCCCGAGCGCCGCGGTGCGTGTGACCTTCAATGCCTCGGGGGAGCGCGGGGTGGTCGTCTACAGCAGCGACACGAGCCCCTGCCAGGCCGTCGTCCGGCTGGCGCGCGGGGCCGACATCCTGGTCCATGAAGCGAACTACGGCGGGAAGATCGAGGAGGAGAAGCGCTTCGGGCACAGCACGGCGACTGAGGCCGGGCGCATAGCGCGGGAGGCGAAGGTGGACCGGCTGATCCTTACCCACCTCGACCCCTGGGGGCCGCATTCCCCGGAGGAGATACGGGCGGAGGCGGCGCGGGCCTTCGGCGGCCCGGTGGAGGTGGCCCGGGAGTTCGTTCCCTACTCGCCCGCCTCCGGTGCCGCGTAGACCTGGAGCTTGGCGGCGGGCAGACGGAGGGTGACCGGCCCCGGGGCCACCGGCTCTGCGGCGTCCACCATGACCGTCTCCCCCTCCACCCGGACATAGTGGCGATAGGCGGCCCCGAGGAAGAGGCACTCCTCCAGGGTCCCCCGGAGGACGGCCTCCCCGGGACCGGCAGACGCCTCACCGCGCGCCAGGCTTGCGTCGGTGGCCTTGAAGATGAGAGTGGCCGGGCCGCGGACCGACCCGCTGTAGGGGAGGCGCTGGCCGCCAATGGCCAGGGCCCCGGCCTCTGCGGTGCCCCGGAGCTGGTTGCTCACCCCGAGGAACTCGGCGGCAAAGGCGCTCCCGGGGCGGAAGTAGATCTCCTGCGGGCTCCCGGTCTGGACCACCTGGCCCGCGTCCATGAGGACGACGGTGTCGGCGATGGCCAGCGCCTCTTCCTGGTCGTGGGTCACATAGATAGCGGTGATCCCGACCGCCTTCTGGAGCCGCCGCACCTCCACCCGGAGGCGCTGGCGGACCTTCGCGTCCAGGTTCGAGAGCGGCTCGTCCATCAGGAGGACCCGCGGCTCGACCACGAGCGCCCGCGCGAGTGCCACCCGCTGCTGCTGCCCTCCCGACAACTCGGCCGGCTTCCGATGCATCACCCCCGCGAGATGCCCGATCTCGACTAGGTGGAGGACCTTCTCCACCCGGGCCCGTACGTCGGCCTCCGGCAGCTTCTTCAGGCGCAAGCCGTAGGCCACGTTGTCGAAGACCGTCATGTGGGGCCAGAGGGCGTAGTTCTGGAAGACCATGGCGGTCCCCCGGGCCTGCGGGGAGAGCCGGGTCACATCCTCCCCCCCGAAGAGGACCCGCCCGCCGTCCACCGCGACGAAGCCGGCCAGGCTCCGAAGCAGCGTGGTCTTCCCGCACCCGCTCGGCCCCAGGATGGCGGTCAGCCCGCCGCTCACGAACGTGACGCTGACCGCCTCCAGGGCGACCACCCGCCCGTAGCGCTTGGTGAGCCCTTCGACCCGGACCTCCACCCTTCCCCCCCCCGGCGGTGCCCGGCCTACAGCCGCCCGAACATCGAGAGATACTCCGCCTTTAGGTAGCGCTCCAGGACTACCAGCAGCAGGATGCCCGGCAGCATGAGGATCAGGGCGGCGATCGAGGCCACCTGGAGCTCGTAGCCCACCGACGTCCGGTACATGTAGACCGGCAACGTCAGGATGAAGGGGCTCCCCACGAGCAGGGTGCCGGTGAACTCGTCCAGGGAGTACAGGAACACCAGCAGCGTGCTGGCGATGATCCCCGGGGTCGCGAGGGGGAGCGCCACCGTGAAGAAGGTCTTGAGGCGGGAGGCGCCAAGGTTCATGGCCGCCTCCTCCAGGTTCTCTGGGATGGACTTGAAGACGGCCGTCATGGTCCAGACGGCGTACACCAGGGCGCCGACCATGTGGATCAGGACCACGCCCGACACCTTGGCCGCCAGGTTCACCCGGTACAGGAGCGTGGTGGAGTTCACGAACACCGGGAGCTGCGGGAAGGCGTGCGGCAGCAGGAAGACCATGAGGATGACCGCCTTGAGAGGAACCGGGTACCGGGCCAGCAGGTAGGCCAGCGGGACCGTCAGGACCAGAGTGAGGGCGGTGACGATCACCGCGATGAGGAAGCCGGACTGCAGGGCCCGGAGGAGATCCCCCTCGAGGACCTTCGTCCAGTAGAAGAGGCCGATCTCCTGCGGGAAGGGGTGGGGCCAGAACCACTTCTGGGTGAACGACCAGATGACCAGGCTGGAGAGGGGGGCGAAGGTGATGAAGGCGACCAGCACCATGCCCGCCATGCGGAGGCTCGTTCGCCACATTAAAACTCCTTCACCGTGATGGTCCGGAGGTAGTAGCCGGCCACCCCCATCGCCAGCAGATAGGAGACCATCCCCAGCGCATTGGCCGTCCCCAGGTCGTCCTGGTAGTTGATCCGGTAGTACACGTCCACCATGAGCATCTGGGGCGCCTCACCCCCGCCGATCATGAGGGGGATCGAGAAGGACGCCAGCATGGAGGTGAACATGAACGCCGAAGCCACGACGAGGGAGGGGGCCGACATGGGCAGCAGGATGTCTTTGATTTGCCGGTACGCGGACGCGCCTACGTTCCGCGCCGCCTCGAGGTACGCCTCGTCCACGGCCCGGTAGGCCCCCAGGACCAGCAGCACCGCCAGGGCCAGGTTCTTCCAGACCAGCGAGACCACGATGCCAAGCCAGGTGAAGGCGATGGAAGGGGGGTCGCTCAGGTTAATCAGGCCGAACTGGGCGAGCGCGGAGTTCAGCGTGCCGCGGGGGGCCAGCAGGACCCGCATACCGTGGCCCACGACCACGAAGGGAACGAAGAGGGGGACCTTGAAGAGGAATTCCACCGTCCGGTGCCCCACGATGCGCAGGTAGCCGCACAGGAAAACCGCGATCCCAATGACGAGGACCAGGCTGACCACCGAGATCCAAAGCGTGTACAGCACGTCCAGCTTGTAGAGGCGCCAGACCAGGCCGTAGTTCCGGAGAGACCACTCGCCTTCCCGGAGAAAACTCAGATGGGCCGAGGAGAGGAACGGGATGAAGAAGAGCCAGACGACGATGGCGAGGGGGGGCGCCGCGATGGTGAGACTGAGAAATCGGGAGGAGGGTCGCATCGGCTGAGGCCTACGGGCGGGGGGCTCCGGGCGACCATCCACCCCGCCCGCAGCCCCCGGCCGTCAGCCCGTCTCGGGCTAGTTTTCCTCGTAGGCCGTCATCAAATCTTTGAAGTACGCGCTCAGGGGGAAGGAGAGCCCGTACTTCGCCAGCACATCCGGCGGGACGTCTTGGAAGAGCAAGCCCTTGGCCTTCTCCGAGACGTGCGGCAGGACGTGCTGCCCGTCAATCCCCGGGTACCAGCCGTTCCGCTCCACGATCACCCTGGCCTGGGTCTCCGGGGAGGTGATGAACTCGACGTACTTCTTGGCGACCTGGTAGTTGGCGGCATTCTTGGGCACAACCAGGTACATCGGCTGTCCCGGGAAGCCCGGGGAGATCAATTTCATCCGGATCTTCGGATCCATACGCCCTTCATTCTTCTGGTTGATCAGCATGTCCACCCAGACAGGGCCCATGGCGATCTCGCCCCGGTTCAGCCGGTCCAGGGTGTCGTTGTTGCCCGTAGTCAGGACGACGGGCAGCCCCTTGAGCTCCTTGATGGCTGCCGGCCAGCCTGCCTGGGCCCCCTTGTCGTAGGGCCCCTTGGCGTACTTCTCGTACTGGCCGGTCTTCCAGTACGCCCAGCCGGTCGTGAAAGCCACGCCGCTCATGCCCCCCTTGATGCCGTTGTAGCCGAACCTCTTGGGGTTGGCCTTGATCCACCCCAGTAGCTCCTCGAAGGTGTTCGGGGGGCTCTTCACCATCTCCGGATTGTAGGCCAGGACGACCTGGCTGTGGAACATTGGCATCACGTACCCTTCCACGTTGAAGCCCAGGGCGTTCCGGCCATCGGCGGCGGTCATCAGCTTGTAGGTGGCGATCTCCGGGGCGTACTTGGCCACCAGGTCCTGCTGGATCAACTCCGACATCACGATCTGGTGGACGATGGCCACGTCAATGTCCCACTTGGCCACCCCGGCATCCTTCTGGCTCTTGAGCTTGTTCGCGATCACGCGGCTGCCCGGATCCCCCGGGCCGCTCCCGACCGCGTTGATTTTCACGCCGGGGTTCCGCTTCTCGAACTCCGGCGCGAAGATGCTCTTCTGGAGCTCGTGCATGTTGGTGTCCCCGGCTGTCACCACATTCAGGGTAATCTCCTGGGCGGCAACCAGGCCCGCCCACCCGAATACCAACACGACCAGGATGCCGAGCATCCTCCCCCCGGGGACACGTGGCCTCATGGGAGTCCTCCTTCTGGTGGGAAACGTCGGGCGTGACGACTGCCGCCGGGGCGGGCGCCCCGGCCTCAAGGTAAGGGTATGATACGGCCCGTGCGGCCGAAAAGCAAGCGGGCTTGGGACGCCAGGGATAGAACACCCCCACCCACGATTTGTGGGCCCAGCCGGACGTGCCCAGCCTCACCATGAAAATTCAGTTGACATCACAGAAATTTCAAGGTAAGCACGTGTCGTGATCGAGCGGAAACGGGAACTGAGAACGCTCGCCCGATTGCTCCAACGGCACCGGATCGTCGGGATCGTGGGCGCGCGCCAGGTCGGGAAGACTACCCTGGCGCGGTCGCTGGTGGCGGAGCGGGGTGGGCCATCAACATTCTTCGACCTGGAAAATCCCGCAGACGTCGCTCGTCTCGGGGACCCCATGCTCGCCCTGAAGGGTTTGACAGGACTGGTCATCATCGATGAGGTCCAACGGTATCCTGATCTCTTTCCGGTGCTGCGCGTCCTGGCGGACCGGCCGGCAGCGCCCGCGCGCTTCCTGGTCCTTGGCAGCGCCTCGCCGGGGCTACTCCGCCAGAGCTCGGAAACCCTGGCCGGTCGCATTGTGTACCACGAGCTGGGCGGCTTCTCCCTCGACGAGCTCGGAGGGGAACATGCGACACGGCTGTGGCTGCGAGGTGGACTCCCGCGGGCGTACCTTGCCCGCTCCCTCGCTGAGAGTCACGAGTGGCGGCAGGGTTTCGTTCAAACCTTCCTCGAAAGGGACATCCCTCAGCTTGGTATCACCATCCGCTCGGCCACGCTACGCCGCTTCTGGACGATGCTCGCGCACTACCATGGACAGGTTTGGAACGCGTCGGAGTTCGGCCGGTCGTTCGGCGTCGCCGACACGACGGTTCGGAACTACCTCGACATGCTCACCTCCGCCCTTGTCATTCGGCAACTGCTGCCATGGTCCGAGAATATTTCCAAGCGTCAGGTAAAGGCCCCCAAGGTGTACATCGCGGATACCGGGCTGCTGCACACCCTCTTGAACGTGAGGACCCTGACAGATTTGGAGGCCCATCCAAAGGTGGGCGCCTCCTGGGAAGGATTCGTCCTGAGCGCGCTGATTCGGCAGCTTGGCGCCCGAAGCGAGGAATGCTTCTTCTGGGCAACGCACGGGGGGGCGGAATTGGATCTCCTGGCGGTTCGAGGGCGGCACCGACTGGGCTTCGAGATCAAACGGACAGCCTCCCCGCGACTGACCCCATCCATGCGGGTGGCGCTGGCCGACCTCAGATTGAAGCGCCTCGACGTCATCCACCTGGGAGACCACACCTTCGCGATTTCCAAAGCCGTCCGGGCCGTCGCCCTTTCCCGCCTCCTGGAAGATATACAACCGCTTCCCTAACGGAGCTGGCAGCCGCACGGCTGGCCCCCACCGGCTCCAGGCTCTCCTACTGGCGCACGAAGGTCAGATCGGTCTCGAGTAGGATGTCATTGGACACTTTCAGGAAGAGCAGTTGCGGGATCTGCATTCCGTGGTTGGTGAAGGTGGTCGCAAACTTCGCCCGGACCTTGATATTGTCGCTCGTGAACCCGAACCGCTTCTGGCCCTCGACCTGCTCCGGCGTCAGCTTGACGTAGATGACACGGGCGTCGGCCACGGTCTCGATCGGCTTGCCTTTGATCGTCAGGATGCCCTTCACCTTGGCCGGCATCTCCTTCCCCGGCTCGAGCGGGCCGGCAGTCTCCACGCTCTTGATCTCGAACACCGCCCAGCGGTTGGCCTCGCCCGCCTCGGTGTCGAGGTAGTCCTTGCCCCGCATGTCGGCGTCGCGCTTGTCCACTCCGGTCCTGACGGTGTCGAGATCAACCCTGACAGTCCCTGCGGCTCCCTGCGGTCTGACCGGGTCAACGGTGAGCGTTCCGGCCACTCCGGGGCCCGCCGTGTTCCCCAGGAAGGTCTCAAGCGGCGCGTCGCTCTTGAACGTGGCGCGGGAATAGGTTGACAGCAACTTGAAGGCGATCGTTTCCGCCATGGCCAAGACGGGTACTCCGGCTGTCATGAGCATGACCAGCAAACCGACTGCGGTCCGTCGTGTCATCGGGTTCTCCGTTTCCAACATCGTCTGGTGGATGATGTGGCACGTGGAACCAGGACAGGCACGCGACGCCCGCCCAGGCCGCATCAGGTCGTCATCATACTAAACGCCCGGCCGAGCCGTCCGGTTCCCCCGCCGATTGCGCGCATCCGTTAGACAACAAAGATGTGGTGGGCGCCGGGCGCGGCCTCGGGCGGTGTCTCGGGCGCCTTCGGGGTCCCCTGGCCCTGTCCCTCGGGGCCGCGACCGCCCCCCCCGCGGCGCTTCCGGCGGCGGCGCTTGCGCGGAGTCCCCTCGCCGCCCGGGCTCGAACCCGCGGTCGAGACGCCGGGGGATGGGGGAGAAGCGGCAGGTCCGCCTGCCGCCACCGGCTCCCGGGCCGGCGGCCGCCCGGCTGGCCCTCGGTCCCGTTCCTGCGGCCGACCCGGACGCCTCTCGCGTCCGCGCTCCCGCCCGGGCTCGCGCCCCCGGCCCGCCTCGCGCCCTCGCCCGAACTCCCGCGGCCGCTCCCGGGGCCGCCAGGTCGGATCTCGCGGCAGCTCCTTCACGAAGAGCGATTGCTCCGGCCACTCCACCGGGATCTTGAACCCCAGCAGCTCCTCGATGGCTTCCAGCCCCAGGACGAACTCCTCGTCCGCCAGGCTGATGGCCTTCCCCTCGGCGCCGGCGCGGGCCGTCCGGCCGACCCGGTGGACGTAGTCCTCGGAGTCCTGGGGGATGTCGTAGTTGACGACGTGGGTCACCCCCTCGATGTGAAGCCCACGAGAGGCGACATCGGTGGCCACCAGGACGGGGATCTCCCCCTTCTTGAACGCCTCCAGGACGCGCAGCCGCTTCTTCTGGTCAATGTCCCCGGTGAGCTCCTCGGCCGGGTAGCCGTGGCGGTTCAGGCGCTCGGTCAGCCGCTCCGCCTCCCGCTTGGTGTTGACGAACATCAGGATCCGCTCCCCCTTCTCCCGCATCAGGATGCCGAGGAGGAGCGAGAACTTCTCCCGCCGCTCCACGTGGTAGAGAACCTGAGTGATCGCCTCCGGGGTGATCTGCTCGGGCGAGATCGCCACCCGGACCGGGTTGTTCATGTGCTCGTAGCCCAGTTCCAGCACCTTGTGGGGGAGGGTGGCGGAGAAGAGGAAGGACTGGCGCTGGTGGTAGGGCGGGAGGCGGCGCAGGAGGTAGCGGAGGTCCTTGATGAAGCCCATGTCGAACATCCGGTCCGCCTCGTCAATGACCAACACCTGCACGGACTTCAGGTCGTAGGCCCCCTGCCGGAAGTAGTCAATGAGGCGGCCGGGCGTCCCCACCAGGATGTCCAGGTCCCCCTGGACGGCCTCCCGCTGCTTCGCGTAGTCCACGCCCCCGTACACCACCACCATCCTGAAGCCGCAGAACTGGCCCAGGAGCTGGGCGTCCCGCTCGATCTGGACCGCCAGTTCCCGCGTCGGGGCAACGATGAGGACCCGGGGGGAGCCCCGGCGGGGCTCCTTCCGGGGCTTCTCCAGGAGGCGGGTGAAGGCAACGATGAGGTACGCTGCGGTCTTGCCGGTGCCGGTCTGGGCCTGCCCGGCCACGTCCTTCCCGTCGAGCGCGATGGGGAGGGTCTTCTCCTGGATGGGGGTGCAGATGGTAAAGCCGGCCGCCGCGATGCCGCGCACCACCGGCTCGGGAAGCTTCAGGCTCTTAAACTCCATGGAACTCCTTTGCGTGGGGTCAGACTCGCTTACCACGGGCAGCCGTGGGGGCCCTCTCGACGCAGCGGCGGGCCGGCCACGGCTTGACCGGCCCGCGGTGGATTCGATGGTGGGGATACCCCGCGGTCTCCCCGATGCCGCGTTATTGTACCCTATGCGGAGGCCGCCGCAAAGGCAAAGGCGAGGCGCCCGGCCCCATCGTAGCCGTAGTGCACCGCCCGCTCGCGCTGTAGGTGTTGGTGAGAAACACGATCCCCCGGGGGTCGGTGATCGTGAGGAGCCGGTGGGCACCATCGTAGGTGTAGCGGACCTCCCGGCCGAGGGGGTCCCGGAGCTGGGTGAGCCGGGCCCCGCTGTAGGTGGCCTCGAGGGCGCGGCCGGAAGGCTCCAGGATGCGGAGGAGCCGGCCAGTCCCGTCCCGCTGGATCAGCACCCGGTTCCCATACCGGTCCGCCTGCTCAAGAACTCCAGGCCCAGGAAGAGGTTCCGGAAGCGCCAGGTGTTCCCGTCCTTGAAGCGGAGCTGGTGGTCGCCCCCGGACAGCGAGGTGAGGACGGCCCCGCTCAGGAATGGATGTGTACTGTTGCGATAGGTCCCGTCCGGCTGGAGGACGAGGTCCAGGCGGGCGTTGCCGGGGAGGATGAGGCGGAAGAGGCTCGCATTCACCGGCAGGAGGATCGCGTCCACCGAGAGAGACCAGCCGGGGCCGAGGGCGGGCTGGAACCCGGCGATGCCGCTAAAGGGATCGTGGGGGTGGTAGGACCAGCTGAGGGTCACGGGGAGGCGGCCGGGGAGGAGCAGGTCCGTCTTGTCGCTGATGAACAGCCCCGTGGCGAGATCCACCGGCTCGCCTCCGAGGGCCGCCAGGAGGTTGCGGACGGCCTGCCCCGCCTGCTTGCTGACCCAGCAGACCAGGCCGCAGACCCCGCAGAACCGCTG
>JAKEHP010000450.1 GCA_022614955.1 Candidatus Methylomirabilota bacterium | reverse complement strand
CTCACCCGCCTGACCCGGATCACGATGCGGCTCCGCCCCGACCGGATCATCATCGGGGAGGTGCGGGGCGGCGAGGCCCTGGCGCTCCTCAAGGCGTGGAACACGGGCCACCCGGGCGGGCTCACGACGGTCCACGCGAACAGCGCCCCGGCCGCCCTGATGCGCCTCGACACCCTGGTCCAGGAGGCCGGCGTCCCGCCCCAGCCCCGCCTGGTGGCGGAGGCCGTGGACCTCGTGGTGTTCATCGCCCGCACGCCGGACGGGCGCCGCGTGCGGGAGCTGGCGGCGGTCACCGGGTACGACCCGGCGACCGGCAGCTACCATCTGGCGCCCATCACCAGTGCTGGCTAGGAGGTGCCCCATGCGGCGATGGCTTCCGTCCATCGGCTCCCGGTTGCTCGTGGCCTTCGGCAGTGTCCTCGCCCTCGGCGCCCCGGCCGGCGCGGCCACCTCCGGCCCGGCGATGCCGTGGGACGGCCCCTTGCAGACCATCCTCAGCAGTCTCAGCGGCACGGTGGCCCACGTCCTGATCACGATCGCGGTGATCACCACCGGGCTCGTCTTCGCCTTCACCGAGCACGGGGCGGGGGCCCGCCGGCTCTTCGGCGTGGCCTTCGGGGGCGCCCTCGCCCTCGCCGCGGTGAGCTTCATGACCGCGGTCGGCTGGGCCGGGGCGACCTTCTGATGGAGGGGCCGCGGCGGACGCCGATCCACCCCTCCCTCACGCGCCCCCTGCTCCTGGGGGGCGCCGAGCGGGAGCTGGTGTTAGCCAACGGGACGCTCATCGCGGCGCTCCTCTTCGGGGTCGGGTTCCACTGGGCGAGCCTGTCGGCCGCCGGGCTCCTCGCCACGGCCGGGCACTGGGGGCTCAGGCGCATGGCCCGGCACGACCCGCAGCTCAGCCGGATCTACCTCCGGCACATCCGGTACCAGGACGCCTACCCGGCCCGGGCGGCGGTCCAGGCGCCCCCGGCCTTCGTCTTCCCCTCGGTGCCGGACTGATGCAGACCCTGACGCGCGCGCACCCGAAGGGCCTCGCGGACCTCCTGAACTACGCCGCCCTGGTGGCCGAGGGGGTCTGCCTCCTCAAGGACGGGGGGTTCCTGGCCGCGTGGACGTACGCCGGGCCGGACCTCGACTCCGCGGGCCCCGAGGAGCTGGCCGTCCTCTCCAGCCAGGTGAACGCCGCGCTGGCCCGGCTGGGGAGCGGCTGGATGCTGCACGTGGACGCCCTCCGCCGCCCGAGCATCGGGTACCCGGAGGGGGGCGCCTTCCCGGATCCCACGACCCGCCTCATCGAGGCCGAGCGGCGGGCGCAGTACACGGCCGAGGGGGCCCACTACGAGAGCCGCACCCTCCTCGCCCTGACCTACCGCCCGCCGGCCGACGTGGAGGCCCGCCT
>JAKEHP010000011.1 GCA_022614955.1 Candidatus Methylomirabilota bacterium | reverse complement strand
TCCCCCGTGCAACCGACGACACCCCCGCTTCCCCGCACGCCTTCCGGCCTGGATCCAGCATCCAGGGGGCGAGGCGGGGCTGCAGCGGCTCGCCGCCGAGACCGTGAACGTCTCCCACGCCGGGCTCACGCTGGCCCTCCCCGAGGCCCCCGCACCCGGAACCGCGCTGGACCTCCAGGTGGAGACCCCCTTTGGCCTGGTGGAGGCGGAGGGCCGCCTTGCCTGGACGGAGGTCCAGCCACACCGGACGTGGGCCGGCGTCACCCTGCAGCGCCTCCAGACCGCCCAGGATGCCCTGCGCTGGGAGCAGTTCATCGGTTCCCTTGAGGAGCGGGTGATCCATAGCCCAGATGCCCGGAGGTCCCGGATGCTCCCCCCGACCCCGCCGCCGCAGCGAGGCGCCGGTATGCGCGGTTCGGGGTCGTCCCCCCCGCGCGGTGCCTCCCGCAGAGACCGGACTGAGCGCGACTCGCCCCCGCGCAAAGGATCCACATCCTGAGCAAGGGAGAGGTCCTGCTGCTCCTCCCTCGCCCCTCCCGCAGGGCGCGCCGGCCCATCGGTAAACCTGAGCCGGATCGGCTCACGGAGCTCTTCGGCTGTGCCCGGGAGGGCGAGGTGCAGACCGCCTGATCCGGCACCCGAGAACCGCCTCCGGAAGCGACCTCCCCGGTCTCCCGGTCAGCCCATCGCGACAGCCCACCAAGGCGTCCCCGGGCAGAATGAGGGTCCTGTTCCTCGATACCGCTCAGGGCTTGGGTCCCTCGCTTTTCAAAAGGACGGCGGCCAGAGGCGGCAGCGTGAGAGTGAGGGAGTACGGCCGGCCATGGAAGGCAATCGGAGCGCTCTCGACCCCCCCCAGGTTGCCCCAGCCGCTGCCGCCGTATTCCTTGGCGTCGCTGTTCAGCATTTCCTTCCAGAACCCGCCGCGTGGGACACCCACCCGGTAGTTGGGGCGGGGCACCGGGGTGAAGTTCCCCACGACAAGGAAGAGGTCGTCCGTCGAACGTCCCTTCCGGATGAAGCTGAGGACGCCCTGGTCAGAGTCGCTGGCGTCGATCCATTGGAAGCCTGCCCAGTCGAAGTCGCACTCGTGCAGCGCCGGTTCCCGCCGGTAGAGACGATTCAGGTCTGCGACCCACCTCTGGAGCCCGGCGTGGGGGGAAAACTGCACGAGGTGCCATTCCAGGCTTTCGTCGTGGTGCCACTCCCGCCACTGGCCGAATTCTCCCCCCATGAAGAGGAGCTTCTTCCCGGGCTGGGCATACATGTATCCGTAAAGCAACCGCAGATTGGCGAACTTCTGCCAGTCATCTCCCGACATCTTGGCCAGCAGCGAGCCCTTGCCGTGGACGACCTCATCGTGGGAGAGAGGCAGAACGAAGTTCTCCGTGAAGGCGTACAGCATCCGGAACGTGAGCAGGTTGTGGTGGTGCTTCCGGTAGACGGGGTCCTTGGGCATGTACAGGAGCGTGTCGTGCATCCAGCCCATGTCCCACTTCAATCCGAAGCCGAGCCCGCCCACGTAGGTCGGGCGGGAGACCATGGGCCAGGCCGTGGACTCCTCGGCGACCATCAGGACGTCCGGATGGTTCTGGTAGACATCCTCGGTGAAGCGGCGGAGAAAGGCGATGGCCTCCAGATTCTCTCGCCCCCCATACCGGTTGGGAACCCACTCCCCCTCCTTCCGCGAGTAGTCCAGGTAGAGCATGGAGGCGACCGCGTCCACGCGCAGGCCATCCGCGTGGTAGGCATCCAGCCAGAACAGGGCGTTGCTCATCAGGAAGCTCCGGACCTCGTTGCGCCCGTAGTTGAACACGAAGGTGTCCCAGTCCGGGTGGAGACCCTGGCGGGGGTCACCGTGCTCGTAGAGGTGGGTTCCGTCAAAGTAGCCCAGGCCGTGTGCGTCCGTGGGGAAGTGCGAGGGCACCCAGTCGAGGATCACCCCGATGCCGTGCTGGTGCAGGGTGTCCACCAGGTACATGAAGTCCTGCGGTGTCCCGTAGCGGCTTGTGGGGGCGAAGTACCCCGTGGTCTGGTAGCCCCAAGAGCCGTAGAAGGGATGCTCCATCAGCGGGAGGAACTCGACGTGGGTGAAGCCCATCCGCTGGACGTACTCGGCGAGCTTCGGGGCCAGCTCCCGGTACGTCAGCGGGCGGTTCTGCTCCTCGGGCACCCGCATCCAGGATCCCAGGTGCACCTCGTAGATCGCGATGGGGGCGGTGAGCGCGTTGTGGCTGCGGCGCTCCGCCATCCACTCCCGGTCCCCCCACGCGTACTCCAGGTTCCAGACGATCGAGGCGGTCTTGGGAGGGATCTCGGCGTAAAAGGCGAAGGGATCCGCCTTCTCTCCCCGGTAGCCGTGGTACCGGGAGAGGACGTGGTACTTGTAGGGCGCGCCCTGGCCCACGGCCGGAACGAACCCCTCCCAGATCCCCGACTCCCCCCGGGAGCGCAGGGGGTGACTGGCCGTGTTCCAGTGATTGAAGTCGCCCATCACGAACACCTGCTCGGCGTCGGGCGCCCACACGGCGAAGCAGGTCCCCTCCTGGCCGCCAGCAGTCAGGGGATGGGCTCCCAGCTTCGCGTAGAGGCGACGGTGCGTCCCCTCGTTGAAGAGGTAGAAGTCGTCCTCGGTCAATAGAGTCACGTCGTAGCGCGGAGCCCCGGCGCGTACGGTCGCGTTGACGGTCCTTGCTGGTCTCTTCTTCGCCATCATCGGGCGCCTGCCGCCAGTTTCCGCTGCCGGTCCACCTCCCGCAGCGTCTCCACCACGTGGGGCAGCTGGCAGAACGTCTCGAAAGCGTACCGGGCCTTCCGCCGCCAGTTGGGGCGCTCGTCGCACGTCCCGGGGGTGTTCTGCGGGTCTGTTTCCAGCCACAGATCCTCCAGGTTCACGATGACGATCCGGGCCGCGCTGGCGGCGAGGTACGCCAGACAGGCCCTGAGGACGTCCCGCGCCTCGCCGCACGGACCCTTCAGGCGACCCGTGCGCTCGAAGAAACGGACCAGGGCTCCTCTCAAGGCCTCGCGGCCTTCCCGCTCGCTCTGGGCGTCCGCCGCCGTCAGCAGGCCCAGCGCAACCCGATCCGGGATGTCCAGGCCCTGCCAGAACCCTGCGAAGGGCCGCATGTCGTGCGTGTTGAGGCCCGCCAGGGAGTCCGCCGACGGGGCCCGCAGCGCCGTGTGAGGATCCCCGGTCATCTCGAACGGCAGCACGTACATCCGCTGGACGTTGTGCCGGGCCATGGCTGGCCGCACCGCGGGGGGAACAGTGCCCAGGTCCTCGCCCACGATCAGGGCCTTGTGGCGGTGCGATTCGAGGGCCAGAATGGCGTAGAACTCCTCGGCCCGGTAGCGCACATACACCCCCTCGTGGGCCGGCATCCCCGGCGGAATCCACCAGAGGCGGTGCAGGCCCATCAGGTGATCAATCCGCAGGACGCTGGCCTGCGCGAGGTGGTGCCGCAGGCAAGCGATGGTGTAGCGGTAGCCCTGCGCCCGAATGCGCTCGGGGTGCAGCGGCGGGAATCCCCAGTTCTGCCCCTTGATGAAGAAGCCGTCCGGGGGCGCCCCCCCGCACACGCCCAGGACGAACAGAGCCCGCTCCCGCCAGACGTCGTAACCGTTCGGGTGGACCCCCAGCGGCAGGTCGAGATACAACCCCACGCCGCGTTCCCGCGCCCTCTCCGAAAGACTGCTGAGCTGCTCGTGGGCGAGCCACTGGACGTAGAGGTGGTAGCGCCTGGCCTCCTCGCCGTAATCCCCCTCCGCGAGCACGCCCTCCCGCTGCGGTTGTGGCCATGCCGGCCAGGGCGCGCGCCGCCGCTCGCCCGTGGCCCGGAAGCGCGCATAGTCCTCCAGCATGGGATGCGCCTCCACGAAGCGGCGAAGGGCGACCTGCCGTTCGGAGGCCTCGGCGAAGAGGCCCCGCGCCAGTTCTTCCAGCACCCGGCGCTTCAACGCCATCGCGCGGCGGTAGTCCACCCAGGGCGATGCACGCAGGGCCTCCCGCACCTCCCGGAGCGCGGACGAGGTCAGCAGGGTCCGCGCCGCGGGGGACCGCTCGAGCTCCGGAATCCGGGTCACATCGAGGTAGAGCTCGTTCCAGAAGAGGCGACTCACCGGCGCATAGGGGCTCGGGTCGAAGGGCTCATCCAAAAACGCGGCCAGGAAGGGCAGCGTGCCCACCAGGCCGCCCCCCAGGCCGGCGACCCACCCCGTCAGGGCTTCCAGGTCCGTAAGATCCCCACCCCCCCAACTCCTCTGCGAGTGGAGCGCGTACAGGGGAAGAAACGCTCCCCAACTCCTGCCCGCGTGCCCCCCAAGAGGTGCACAGGCCCGGAGCGGGGCGGCGATGACCAGGCTCTCGAAGGTCATTCCCCCGACCTCCACCGTGAACTGGTGATACCCCCAGGGCAGCCCGCCGGGCAGGGCGAGTCTCTTCACCACATAGCGCACCTCCCCCTCCCCGGCCGCCTGCACCGTTGGAGACCGGGTCAGGTCGCAGCCGATCCTCCGGACTTCCCCGGTCTCAAGCTGGAGGTGGGCAGCCACAGGGGCGCTCTCCAGGCCTGCGGGCAGCCGCAGCGTGAGCCCGACAGGGTCCCCGTCCCACGCCAGGACAACCGGCTCGCAGCACCGCTGCCACTGCGCCTGCCTGCGCTCTCGCAACGCGGCGGGAACATCCCGGAAATTCTCCACCTCAGCCCCCAGCGCCCGCAGGACCGCCAGCAGGGCCTCCGGCGAGGCCTCCCTCCGGCGATGGCCGAGGACGTCGTCGTAGGCGGTCTGGACGCCGTACAGGCGGGCCAGTTGATGGAGTTGACGAACGTCGGTCCCCCTCTTCTCGGTCACCCTGCGGTCTCCAGGAGGTGCGCCACGGGCTTGAGGGGGCGCTTCGCCCGGTCCAGGCCGTTGCTGAGACCGCCCAGCGCACATCCGGCGAGGCGGGGAAGCGGAGGATGCGCTCGAAGGCCCTCGCCGGGTCACCCGGTGATGGCCCCCTCCGAGGCGGAGGAAACCAGGCGGGCGTACTTGGCCATCACTCCGCTCCTGTAGCGGGGCGCGGGCGGCTTCCACCTGGCAAGCCGCTTCTTGATCTCGGCGGCGGTCAGCTCCACGTCGAGCCGGCGCCTGGCGATGTCCAGGACGATCGTGTCGCCGTTCCTCAGCGCGGCGATGGGCCCCTTGTTGGCCGCCTCCGGTGCGACGTGGCCGACCATGAGGCCGTGGGTCGCCCCGGAGAAGCGCCCGTCCGTGAGGAGGGCAACCGACTCCCCCAGCCCCGCTCCGTGGAGGGCCCCGGTGACGGCCAGCATCTCGCGCATCCCGGGGCCGCCCTTCGGTCCCTCGTAGCGGATCACGATTACGTCGCCGGCCTTGATCTTCCCGGCCTTCACCGCGGCAAAGGCGTCCTCCTCGCGCTCGAAGACGCGGGCCGGGCCGCGGTGGGTCATCCGCTCGTGCCCCGCCACCTTGGCCACGCACCCCTCGGGCGCCAGGTTCCCCCTCAGGATCACCAGGCCCCCCGTCGCCTTGAGGGGTCTCTTCAGCGGCCGGATCACTTCCTGGCCGGGCGCCTCCCGAGCCAGGCGCGCCTCCTCGCCGATGGTCCGCCCCGTGACGGTCATCTCGTCGGGGGAGAGCAGCCCCGCCTCCAGGAGGCGCTTGGCCACCACAGCCATCCCCCCCGCCCGGTACATCTCGGGCGCGGTGAAGCGCCCCCACGGCTTCAGGTCCGCCAGCAGCGGGGTCTTCGCCGAGATGCGGTCGAAGTCGTCGAGGGTCAGTTTGACGCCGGCCTCCCAGGCGATGGCGAGGAGGTGGAGCACCGCATTGGTGGAGCCGCCCGTTGCCACCACCCCGGCGATGGCGTTCTGGAGGGCCTTCCGGGTGACGATCTGCGCCGGCGTGACCCCCTTCCGCAGCAACTCCATCACCAGCCTGCCGCACTCGAAGGCCGCCTCCTCCTTCTTCTGGTCGGGGGCGGGGACCCCGTTGAGCCCCATGGGGGAGATGCCGAGCATCTCGAACGCCGTGGCCATGGTGTTGGCGGTGAACTGGCCGCCGCACGCCCCCACGCCGGGGCAGGCGTTATCCTCGATCGCCCGGAGCTCCTCCGCCGAGATCTTCCGGGCATTGAAGGCTCCCACCGCCTCAAAGACATCCTGGATGGTCAGACGGCGCCCCCGGTACTCGCCGTACAGGATGGAGCCGCTGTAGAGCATCACGGACGGCAGGCCGAGGCGGATCAGGGCCATGACCGTGCCGGGGATCGTCTTGTCGCACCCGGAGATGGCCACGACGGCGTCGAAGAGGTGGCCGCGGGCGACAACCTCGATGGAGTCGGCGATCACCTCGCGGCTGACCAGGGAGGCCTTCATCCCCTCGGTGCCCATCGCGATGCCATCGGTGACGGCGATGGTGTTGTACTCGATGGGGGTCCCGCCGGCGGCCCGGACCCCCTCCTTCACCCGCTCGGCCAGCTGCCGGTGGTTGAAGTTGCAGGGCGTCACCCCGATCCAACAGTGGGCGACGCCGATCAGGGGCTTGGCCAGGTCCTCGTCCTTGAAGCCGATCGCCTTGAAGTACGACCGTGCAAACGCGCGGTCGGGTCCATCGAGGATCAATCGGCTCCGGTGCCTCGGGTGCAGGCTCATCGCTCGCTCCTCCCTGGTCCCTGGGGTCCGGGCTGCTGGGTCTTGAACCACTCATGGATGGCCGCGTGGAGGGTGGTGATCTCTCCGGCTTCCAGGACCAGCCGCCACTCCTGGTCCCCGAGCTGGACGGTGGCGGTGAGGGCTCCGGCCGTTACCCGCACGTCCCGCAGGGTCGCCGCCAGTGCGCTGCTTCCTCCCCGTGCGATGCGCATGGATGGGTGTCTCCCTCAGCCCTCTGTCACGAGCATCAGGGCTCGCGGCGGCCCGGGCGAGCGGGGACAGGTCCCGCGACCTTCCCGACCGCAGGGGCGAGCCGCGCCGCCACCGCCTCCAGGAGGGCCGCCTCCCCGGGGGGGAAGGCGTCGAGGCGGTCGCTCTCCACGTCAATGACCCCCACCACCTGGCTTCCCTCCCGAATGGGCACCACGACCTCCGACCGGGTCTCCTCGAAGCACATCTGGTAGGTCGGGTCCTGCCGGACATCCGGGATGATCTTGGTCCGGCCGGTCTGCCCCGTCGTCCCCACGTTCCCCTGGCCGAGGCGGAAGCCGAGGCAGGGGGGGACCGGCCCCCGGAAGGCCTGGCGCACCATCTCCTCCCCCTGCCGCGCGTAGATCCCGACCCAGAAGTACCCGCCCGATCGGTGGAGGAGGTCCACCGCCCGCTCGAGGGCCGCTTCGGCCTCCCCGGGGTCTGCCAGCGCCTGCTCGAGCGCTCCCAGGAGTGCTTCGTCCCTCCCCATTGCCACTCCCCCGCTCACGTCCTCGTGCCGGGCTCCGCGCCGGCCGCCTTCTCCAGCTCGGCCACCTTCTGGCGCAGGGCCCT
>JAKEHP010000449.1 GCA_022614955.1 Candidatus Methylomirabilota bacterium | reverse complement strand
CTCGGCCTGTCCAGCAAGGAGGTCACCGAACGCCTGGCCAAGGGCGGATTCTCGGTGACGAGCGCCAGTAGCTCGGTGGACGAGGGAAGGGCTCGGGCTGCCTTGTCAAAGGGAGCACCCCCCAAGGAAAAGGTGCCCAAGCGGGTGACGAAGGTGGAGGCGCCTGCCAAGGCCAAGCCAGCGCAGCGGGTTAAAGAGGTTGTCGAGACGAAGCCGAGTCCTGAGCCCAAGGTGGCGCCGAAGCCCACCCCCCCACCAGCCACGCCCGCGCCCGAGGTGCGGCCTAAGGCGAAAGCCATCCCCGCCGAAGAGAAAGCTCGCAAGAAACCGGTCGCGCCGCCGCCCGTTCCCGAGGAGAAGGGGACGGTAACGGTCAAGCCCGCGCCCGCTCCAGCACCCCCCAGGCAACAGACCCCGCCTCCCGCCCCGAAGCGCGAGGCCCCGCCCGCACCGCGGGTGCATCCGGAGCGCCCCCGTGTTGACGCACCCCGCCCGGCGCCTCCCGTCGCGGAAAAGCCGGCCCCGGTCGCGGAGAAGAGACCCCCGATCACGGAGAAGCAGCCGCCGGTCGCGCCGAAGCCCACCCCCGTCGCCGAGCGGCCAACTCCGGCGGCGGCAAGGCCGACAGTGGTACCTCCGGCGGCCCCGCCCAGGCCGCCCGAGGTGACGCCGCCGGTGAGCCCCCCAGCTCCCAAGGTGGTCAAGATCCCAGAGACGATCACGGTGAAGGAGCTCTGCGAGAAACTGGCCACGAGCCCCAGTGAGATCATCAAGAAGCTGATGAAGATGGGGATCATGGCCACCGTGAACCAGAACCTGAGCCCCAACCAGGTCAAGCAGGTCGCCGCCACGCTCGGGTTCGATGTGGAGATGGCCCGGGTTGAGGAGGTGGAAGAGGCCGCGGCCGAGGTCGAGGACCCGAGCCAGCTGCGCTTCAGGCCACCCGTGGTGACCGTCATGGGGCATGTGGATCACGGGAAGACCTCTCTGCTCGACGCCATTCGGAAGACCAATGTCATTGCCGAGGAGGTGGGGGGCATCACCCAGCATATCGGTGCCTACGAGGTAGAGCTCCCTCCGGATCCCGGGACGAAGTTTCCCGGGGGCCGCGTGGTCTTCCTGGACACACCGGGGCATGAAGCCTTCACCGCGATGCGGGCTCGGGGGGCCCACGTGACCGACGTGGTGGTGTTGGTGGTGGCCGTCGATGACGGGGTGATGCCCCAGACCATTGAGGCCATCAACCATGCGAAGGATGCCAAGGTGCCGATCCTGGTGGCCATCAACAAGATCGATAAACCGGGTGCGGACCCCAACCGGGTGAAGCAGCAACTCAGCGAACACGGGCTCATCCCGGAGGAGTGGGGAGGACAAACCATCTTTGTGGAGGTGTCGGCGAAAAAGCGGACGGGCATCGAGCATCTCTTGGAGATGCTCCTGCTCCAGGCGGAGGTCATGGAACTCAAGGCCAACCCCTTTAAGCCGGCCAAGGGGCTCGCCATCGAGGCCAAGCTCGACCGAGGCCGAGGGGCGGTGGCCACCGTGCTGGTGCAACAGGGGACCCTCAAGGTTGGGGAT
>JAKEHP010000448.1 GCA_022614955.1 Candidatus Methylomirabilota bacterium | reverse complement strand
CGCCTGACCGTCTCCCCCCGTCCGCGGGAAAGCCGTTGACGCGTCGGCAGCCTTCTGCTACTCCTGTGGCGCCCTGTTGGGCGCGAGGAGCGGGGAATGGCGCACGGGAAGGTCCGGGTCCGGTTCGCCCCCAGCCCCACCGGCTTCCTGCACGTGGGGGGGGCCCGGACCGCCCTCTACAACTGGCTCTTCGCCCGCCACCACGGGGGAACCTTCATCCTCCGGATCGAGGACACGGATGTGGAGCGCTCCACCGAGGAGTCGGTGCAGGCCATCCTGGAGGGGCTGGCCTGGCTGGGCCTGGACTGGGACGAGGGGCCCATCCGCCAGGCGAAGCGGATGGCCCTGTACCGGGCCGCAGCCGAGCGGCTCGTCGGGGAGGGCCGAGCCTACTGGTGCCTCTGCACGCCGGAGGAGCTGGAGGTCCGCCGAAAGCAAGCCCAGGCCGAGGGCCGCTCCCCCAAGTACGACGGCCGCTGCCGCGACCGGGGCCACCGGAAGGATGGGCGCCCCGCCGCCCTTCGCGTCAAGACGGATGCGGAGGGGCAGACGGTGGTGGAGGATCTCATCCACGGCCCCGTGACCTTCCTGAACGCCGACCTGGACGACTTCGTTCTCCTGCGCTCGGACGGCATCCCGACCTACAACTTCGCCGTGGTCGTGGATGACGCCGAGATGGGCATTACCCACGTCGTCCGGGGGGATGACCACATCCCCAACACGCCCCGCCAGTTCCAGGTCTACCGGCACCTCGGGCTCCCGCTCCCCCGGTTTGCCCACATCCCCCTTATCCTCGGCGCCGATCGGGCCCGCCTGTCGAAGCGCCACGGCGCCACCTCCGTCATGGCCTATCGGGAGATGGGCTACCTCCCCGAGGCCGTCGTCAACTACCTGGCGCGCCTCGGCTGGTCGTACGGGGACCAGGAGGTCTTCTCCCTGGAGGAGCTGATCCGGCACTTCTCACTGGAGAAGGTGGGGAACGCAGCGGCCGTCTTCGACCAGGGGAAGCTCGACTGGCTGAACGCTCACTACCTGCGCGTAGCCGATCCGGCCCGGCTGGCCGATCTCTTGGCCGAGCACTGGGTTCAGGCCGAAGTGCCCGCGGCGGCGGTGGAGGCGACGGACCGGGCCTGGCGGTCGGCAGTCGTGGTGGCGTTTTGCGAGCGGGCGAAGACGCTTCGGGAGCTGGCCGAGTCGTCCCGATTTCTTTTCGATGTCCCGGTGCCGATTGACCCCGAGGCGGCCGCCAAGCACCACACCCCGGAAGCCATGGCGCTGTTCCGGGAGCTCCTCCCACGCCTGGAGGCGCTGCCCAACTTCACCGCGGCCGCCCTCGAGGCGTGCTACCGGGGCTTCGCCGACGAGAAGGGGATCAAGCTCGCCGTGGTCGCCCAGGCCACCCGCGTCGCGCTGACCGGCCGGACCGTGAGTCCGCCCCTCTTCGAGATCATGGTTCTCGTGGGCCGCGCGCGGGCCCTCGTGCGCCTCCGCGCCATCTTCCCCGCCAGAGATCGCTTGAGTCCGCCGGTCCGGCCACTATAATGGCGGCCATGCAGCGCCCGAGGGCCAGGCGCATGCCCGGACACTGGCTCCTGGACCGGGGCCCTGGCGCTCATTGGCCGAGCGCGGGCGACGGCAGATTGTGACGGGGCTCACCTTCAGGGTGGTCAGGGGGTAGCGGGGAGAACCCGATGCCTGTGGACGTGCCGGTTCTGCTCCGGCAGCTCCGGGAGGAGCTGAGGCCGGTGGAGGCGAGGATTCTGGGTCATCCTTTTCTGAGCGCCCTGGAGCGGGGGGGAGTCCCGCGGGCGGGCCTGCAGGAATTCGCACGCCAGCAGTACCACATCATCGCCAGCGATCTCCGGAGCGTGGCCCTCGCCGTGGCCCGCGCCCCCGCCGGCCCCGCGCAGGACTTCTTCCGCCACGCGCTCCAGGGGGAGGCGGCCGCCTTCGAGGCGCTCAGGACCTTCGCCACTGCCCTCGGCCTCACGGAGGATAACCTGCGCGCCGCTGACCCCCTCCCGGGAGCCTTCGGCTACAGCGCCTACGTTACGTGGTTGGGATGCTACGGCTCGGCGGCGGAGTTTGCCGCCGCGTTCCTTGTGAACCTGCCGGCGTGGGGGGCCAACTGCGGGCGGGTCTCCCGGGCCCTCCAGAGCAAGTACGGGCTGGCCCCTGCGGCCGTCGCCTTCTTCGACCTGTTCGCCGCGCCGCCCGCCGGGTTCGAAGAGGCGGCGACGGCGGTCATCGCTGATGGCGTTGCCCAGGGAGTGGAGCCGGGCCTCATCCGGCGGGCGGCCCACCTGCTGCAGGGCTACGAGCTGCTCTACTGGGATACCCTGCACCAGGCGGGGGCAAAGGCCCGGTGAGCGGAGGCGCGGG
>JAKEHP010000447.1 GCA_022614955.1 Candidatus Methylomirabilota bacterium | reverse complement strand
GTCAGTATGACGACGAGGTGCTGATCGAGCAGTTCGTCCCCGGGCGAGAGCTGACCGTTGGGGTGCTGGAAGGTCGGGCGCTCCCCGTGGGCGAGATCATTCCGCGGCACGAAATTTTCGACTACGAGTGCAAATACACTCCGGGGATGTCCCAGGAGATCTTCCCGGCCGACCTGCCGGAGCCGGTCGCCAGGGAGTGCGGGCGCCTCGCGCTCCTGGCCCACGAGGCCCTCAAGCTGGGCGGGTACTCGAGAGTCGATTTTCGCTTGACACCGGAAGGGGAAATCCTCTGTTTAGAGGTGAACACGCTCCCCGGCATGACCGCCACCAGCCTGCTTCCCCAGGCGGCCCAGGCAGCGGGGACCGGATTCCCCGAGCTGTGTGAGCGGATCTGTCGAACCGCCCTGGTGGGCCGTTTCAAGGAAGCCCGGTAGGTGAACTTCTCTCCTTCCAGCCGTCTGACCCCCTGGGTGGGGCGCCTCATCATCGCCAACGCGGTGGTGTTGCTCCTGCTCCTGACGGTGTTCACCTCCCCGGCCCTGATGGGTGCGCTCAGCTTCGCCCCCACCCACGCCTTCGAGCGGCCCTGGACCTTCCTCACCTACATGTTCGTGCACGGCGGGCTGCTCCACCTGCTGGGCAACCTGCTGCTCCTCTTCTTTTTCGCCGGCCCGGTGGAGAGCCGGATGGGCAGCCGGACCTTCATCCTGTATTACCTCTATTGCGGGGTGGGGGCGGCGGTGTTCTCGCTGGCCCTGGCCGGCGCGGGCATGGATGTCCGCCCCTTCGTCGGGGCCTCCGGGGCACTCCTCGGCGTCACCCTGGCCTTTGCGACGTACTGGCCCGACGCCGAGCTGGTGATCTTCCCGATCCCGGTCCCCATGAAGGCCCGGACCTTCGTCGCGATCCTCATCGGGCTCGACATCCTCATGGCGCTGCTCGCCCCCAATGACGGAGTGGCCCACCTGGCGCACGTGGGGGGCGTCATCTTCGGATACCTGTTCTTCCGGGTGCAGGCCCTCTCCCACCGGCGGAGCCGCCTGCCCTTGGAACGCAGGTACAACGCGAGCTTGGCGCAGGCCGTCGTCTTCCCCGACCCCTGGACGCCGGCCATCATCACGACCCCAGGAGGCGAGGACGGCAGCGCGAACGCGGCCTGTGTGCCCCCCATCGTCGCC
>JAKEHP010000446.1 GCA_022614955.1 Candidatus Methylomirabilota bacterium | reverse complement strand
TCTGGAGGACCGGCTCCGCCGCTCCGACCGGCTGGCGGCCCTGGGCACCATGGCCGCCGGGATCGCCCACGATATCCGCAACCCCCTCACCTCCATCTCCATCTTCACCCAGCTCATGTCCCAGAACTTCCAGGACCCCGAGGTGCGGACCAAGTTCGACCGGGTGGTCCCCCGGGAACTGGAGCGGGTCCAGCGGGTCCTGGAGGACATGTTGGAACTGGCCCGCCCCTCCTCCCTGAACCGGGAGCCGACCGACGTGAACGAGGTCCTCCTCCAGGTGATGGAGCTGTTCGAGCGGCAGCTCAGCGAGCAGGGGATCGTGGCCACCACCAACCTGGCCTTCCCCCTGCCGAAGACCATGGCGGACCGGAAGAAGCTGCACCGGTGCTTCGCCAACGCGATCCACAACGCCATCCAGGCCATGCCCAAGGGGGGACGCCTGACCGTTTCGTCTGGCCTGTTTGTCGCGCCCCGCTCCGCCCTCAGCCTCGCGGAAGGTGCCGAGGGGAGCGCCCGGGAGATCATCCGGATCTTGGTCGCCGACACTGGCGTGGGCATCCCCTCCGAACTCCTCCCCCACATCTTCGATCCCTTTTTCACCACCAAGGAGAAGGGGACGGGCCTCGGGATGGCCATCGCCCACCGGATCATCGAGGATCACCTGGGGGCCATCGAGGTCTCCTCCCGCCTCGGCGAGGGAACCACCTTCAGACTGACCCTTCCGGTCCAGCCGGCGACCGCGGAAGTTCCGGCCGCGCCTCCCGCCGAAGCGACCGCACCGCTCCTCCTCCGGCGGCCGGCAGCCCCCGGCTCCTCTTCCGCCCCCGCCTCCACGCCCTGAACCTGGCGGTCCCCGTCGGGCACCTGCTACAGTAGGGGCGGGGGGTCAGATGCCCGTCCGCACCGCCCTGCTGGTCCTCTCTCGGAGCCGGATCCTCCGAGAGGCGCTCACCCGCCGACGCCTCTTCCCGACCGCCGTCAGCCGCTTCATCGCGGGGCCCGAGATCGCGGACGCGCTGGGAGCGGTGCAGCGCCTTGCCGCGCGGGGGTACCAGGCCACCCTGAACCACCTGGGGGAACACGTGGAGAGCGCCCCGGCGGCCGCGGCCGAGGTCGAAGCGCAGCGGAAGGCGCTCGAGCGGCTCCGGAGCGCGGGGGTCGGCTCCCACCTCTCCGTCAAGCTCACGCAGCTCGGGCTTGATCTGGACGCGGACCTGTCCGCCGGGCACCTCCGGCACATCCTGGAGGAGGCCGCCGCCCTCCCCACCTTCGTGCGGGTGGACATGGAGGGGTCGGCCTACACCGACCGGACCCTCGCCCTCTACGGGCGGCTCCGCCCCACCTTCCCCAACGTGGGGGTGGTGCTGCAAGCCTGCCTCTACCGGACCCCCGCTGACCTGGAGGCCCTCCTCCCCCTGGGGGTGAACGTCCGGCTCTGCAAGGGGGCGTACCGCGAGCCGCCCACCGTCGCCTACCCCCGGAAGCGGGACGTGGACGCCAGCTACCTGCGCCTGGCCGAGCGGCTCCTCTCGCCGGACAGCCTGGACCGCGGGACCTTTGCCGCCTTCGCCACGCACGACCCGCGGATGGTGGACGGAGTGCGGCGCCTGACCGCCGAGCGGGGCGTTCCCCGGGACCGATTCGAGTTCCAGATGCTGTACGGGATTGGCCGCGACCTGCAGAAGGCACTGGTCGCCGCCGGCTACGGGGTCCGCGTCTACATCCCGTACGGGGACGCCTGGTTCCCCTACTTCATGCGCCGCTTGGCCGAACGCCCCGCCAACCTGCTGTTCCTCCTGCGGAGCCTGCTGCGCGGCTAAGGGCACCGGAGAGGACGGTAGCAGGACACACCCCGGAGGACCTGAATAGATGGAATTCCCTGGAGTCTGTTGCAGCGCAGGTGAGCAGGAGACGATCCGCTGCATCGGGACCATTCCCCGCAAATGGAAAGGAGGGTGGCTGGCCTGGGCCACCGTGACCCTCGCGAACAATGCCTTCGGGATCAAGACCCACACCGCGCGGCTGAAGAAGCTGGGGATCTCCAACGCGGAAATCCTCGAGGGGCTAGCCGTGCTCCAGTACTTCACCGGCATCAGCACCATGATCAACGGATTGGCAATGGCCGAGGACGTCCACCCGAATGTGCTGGAGTACCTGCGGCAGACCCCATAGCCACAAACACGACGCCGGCTGGGCGGTCCCTCAGTGGGTGAGGGCCGTCTGGGCAGACCTGTGTAGGAACTGAAGCAGCAGAGAGGTGTAGCTCGAGGCCGCCTGCGGCTTGACTCCCGAGGGGCATCGCGGTATATAGGGGCCACTCCGCGGAGAGGACGGGACGATGTTGAACGGCAAGTGCCTGGGGTTCATCGGTGGCGGGAACATGGCGGAGGCCATGATCCGGGGGCTGCTCAAGGCCCAGCTCCTGGGGCCGCAGGAGATGCTCGTCTCCGACGTCACGGCGGAGCGGCTGACGTACCTCCAGCAGACCTTCGGGGTCCGGACCTCCCAGGACAACGCCGAGGTGGCGGGGAAGGCGGACATCGTCCTGTTCGCCGTGAAACCCCAGATCATGTCCCCGGTCCTGGACGGGCTCCTGGACGTCATCACCGAGCAGAAGGTCCTCATCTCGATCGCCGCCGGCATCTCGACGCGCCTCATCGCCGAGAAGTTCCCGGGGAAGGTCCGGGTGGT
>JAKEHP010000445.1 GCA_022614955.1 Candidatus Methylomirabilota bacterium | reverse complement strand
GTCGAAGATGACGCAGGGCGGGGCGGGGCGCCCCGCCGCGTCCGTGGGCCACGTGCGCTGCGCGAGGGCGGACCCGAACTGACAAAATGTCAGGAGTAGGACGGCGAGGAGGGCGACCCGGCCTCGCATCCTACAGGCACCCCACCATGCAGAACTCCTCGTCGTTGGTGACGTTATGGCAGTCAATGCAGGTTCTCCTCTCCCGTGGTCTTGTTGCGCGCGAAGCTCACGTGGAACCTACTGCTATCCCGTCCAGCCCAGCGTCCGCGCGGCCATGTTCTGGGCGGCCCCGCCCACGTTCTCGATGAGGAGCGAGAACACCTGCCCGGGCCCGAGCCTGATGGGCACGGAGAGCGGGGTGGGGGCTTCGAGCGGTCCCACCGCCCCGAACACCTGGACGAGGGGGGCCACGGCCACCCCGCCCACCCGCGTGGTGATGCGCGCGTTGGCGAAGTCGTCCACGGCCACCCCGATGGCCGTCACGAGTCCCTGCTGCCCGGCCGGGACGGCGGGCCACGTGATGAGGAGTTGCCCGGCCGCCGCCACGCTGACCGGCACCCGATTGACGGGCAGGTCCACGGGAGTGGCCACGGGCGGGGCGGCGCCCCCGGCGCCGCCGCCCCCGAATAGGGTCCCGCCCGAGGCGAGGGCAGTGGTCACGGCCACGGTCACGGGCACGCGGTAGGGCATGTCAGGCGTCTCCCTCCATGGGCCAGTGGGTCCCCATGAGGTAGGCGGTCACGTTGGGGATGGCCAGCGCCGTGAGGTTGCTGGCCACGACGGCCACGCGCTGGTCCGGGGCCAGCATGATGAGCACGGGCTTGGGGTAGACGAACACGCCGAAGGGGCCCCGGATGCTCTCAAAGCCCGGCACGGAGGCGTCGTCCACAGTGATGGCCCACACGATGTTATCGAAGTCCGCAAGGTTCTGCACCCCCATGGCCACCCCCCGGCAGATGCCGAGGCGCCCCGCTCCGGGCCGGAAGGCCACCACCTCCTGCCTGGTGGCGCTGGCGGCGAGGGTGACGGGCTGGGCCTCGTGGAACTCGGCGTCGAGAAACTGCTGGTTGTAGTGGGCGAGCAGGCTCCGCATGTAGCTGGGGGCGGGCGCGGCGGGGCTGACCGTCCCCCCGTTGGGGAGGTAGATGGGCCCCACCACCGGCGACCACCCGATGACCGTCCGCTCCGCCATCACGCCCTCCCCACTGACAAAATGTCGGGCCCTTCTCTAGTACAGCGCCCCCGTAAAGTTGGCCACCACCCCGTATACCCGGTACACCCCGGTGTTGGCCATCACGACCTGCCAGTCCACCACAATCGAGGAGTTGTTGACTGTCACGAAGGTTGGGGTGCCGACCGTGGCCGCCGTGTTGTAGGGGTTGGCCTGCACCACGGTCGGCATGGTGATGCCGATGGCCCCGCCGAAGGCGGTCACGGAGTTGGCTACGTTGTTGGAATACGTTACCTGGGATAGCTGCTGGAAAGTAGACGAGGTGAGGTTCACCACCGTGATCTGATGGGCGATGGAGAAGGAGTCGAGGCGCCACCCCTTGTTCGCGGCGATGCGGTAGGGCAGCGGGAAGTTGCACGTGATGTTGTACGTCTCGGCCCCGGCAGCCGTGCGGGCGAGGGCCCAGTCGCCAGTGGCGAGGCGCACCGCTACCAGGGTGGCGGCCGGTGTGTCTGCCCGGCAGTGGTCTACGGCCCTGATGAAGTACTGCTGCGCCACGCCGTCCGTGACGTTCAGCGTGGCCAGTTGCGTGAGGCCGCTGGCATCAATGGAACCGGACGAGAACGCTGTGGTGCTCAGTACTCCTCCACCCTTGGGGGTAATGTTGATCCCGATGTTGGCGCTGAGTCCCTCGGCCCGGAGGCTGGGGGTGCTCCCGCTCGGGGCCGAGTTGATGGTCAGGGTGTTGGCGCCGAACTGCGACTCCGCTACGTACGGCAGGGTCACCCCGAGCGCGACGAGGACTGCGGAGAGCAGCAGGACCTTGAGCTTACTCATCGCCGAACTCCTCCTGCGGGGTAGAGCCGCGTGCCCCAGAACACGACCTGCGCGCGGACGGCGTTCACGGCGTCGGTGTTGGTGAGGGTGGTGTTGATGTAGCCAGCGCCGCTGATGAGCCTCGGCACCGGCATGATGAACGGGTACTCGCCGCTCACGAATCCAAGCGCGCCCCCCACCTCGATGAGGCTGCCTCCGAGTAGCTCGCTGCGCAGGGGGCGCAGGAACCACTTGTCCTCGTCGGACTGCACCTGCACGGTCACGGGAGCGTCGGACACCACCGTGATCTTCCGCACGTCGAAGTCACTGTCCCCGTCCGTGCGTAGGGAGACGATGCCCACCCCGCTGGCGGGGATGACGCCGGAGCCTGCCGTCCCCGCGAAGGCCGAGTAGGTGGCCGAGTAGGCGTAGGGCTTCTGCTGCCGGTACACGCGCTGGGGGAGGTAGGGGTTGCGGTAGACTTTGGCTCCGAAGTGGGCCACGAGGATGGTGGGCAGCGTGGCCGTGTTGTTCCGGTTGTTGGCGATGGCCGTGAAGATGGCCGAGCGCGGGAGCACGAGGGGGGTGGGGACGATGCCGGGCCGGGGGCCGGAGCCATACCCGCTCAGGAACATTTCGAGGAAGTTGAAGCCCTCGGAGACGGGGCTCACCTCGAAGGCCACGGTGTCCCCGAGGCGCTGGCCGTTGGCGTCGAAGGCGAGGATGGCCTGCTTGAGAACGTGGAACTCCGCGTCCCCGTCCACCTGGAAGCTGTCGCGGGCCCCCACTGCGCCCGCCACCCACTGCCCGACGTTGGGGGTGAAGGCGTGGAGGTAGGTGAAGAACTTGGCGTCCTGGGGCCTGCGTATGTAGGTGCCGGAGGGCTGCCCCGTGTTGACGCGGCCGGGGAGGACCGCGCCCCCGGGGGCCGGGACCATCTGCGCTACCTCGCCTCCGAGGAGGTGTCGCTTGAACCTGCTGAGCAACGACTCTGGCGCCATCGCGCTCTCTCCCTTCAAGCTGTGAAAGGCGGGCACCGACATTTTGTCAGTACCCGCCCCCAGGACCGCTGCTTCTTGGCCTACCCTCTCAGGGGAACCAAGCAACAGTCCACTAGACTGTCGCTACTGCACGCTCCGCAGGCGCCACCCGTCGAGGATGGTGCCGATGCGCCCGGCCGTGGTCACCGTCTGCACGGCCCGCCAGTTGAGGGTCACGCCGAAGGTGCGCGTCGGCAGGATGCCCAGCGGAGGGTCGAGCTTGTAGATGGCCTCGTTCGATGGGACGCCGTTGTTGACGTGGCCGAAGGTGTTGGCGGTGGCGATGCCCGAGTTCTCCACGAAGGTCCCAACCCCGCACCCAGCCGGGAGCAGGGTGAGGGGGGCCGCGATGAGGTACAGCTTGTCGCTGATGGTCACCTCGCACCACGAGCCGGTGATGAGGGCCCGGAGCCACTCCCCGGCCGCCACGCTCCCCACCACCCCCACCGCCGCGAAGTCCGCGAAGGCCGGGAAGGTCAGCACCCGGAGGGCGTGGGCGACGTGCATCTGGTTGCCGGGAAGCTGGTTGGGGGCCTGCATGTTGGTGTCGGCCCGGCCCAGGGTGGCGGTCCCGTCCGTCTGGTCGAAGAAAGTCAGTTGCGTCTGCCCCGTCGTGGCGTACGCCTTGTAGCTGTAGAGCGGCCAGCGGACCACCTCGTTGTAGCCTGCGAGCTCGTTCTGGAAGGCCCGGAAGTCCGGCATGGCCCCGATGCTCGGGGGCAGCACGCTGAGAAGCTGCTGGCCGGCCGCGCCCACTACACGCGCCTCCTCGGCCGCGAACCTCCCGAAGAAGTCCGCCGTCTTGGCCGGGCTCCACTTCGAGGAGTCCCCGAGGAACTCGCGCCAGAACCGCCGCGCGATGCCCACCCGGGCCACCTGCTGCTTGACGATGGCTTCGATCCTCATTGCTCTCTGCCTCCCTCGGCTCGGCCCGGGGCCGCCGAATGCGCGGGGATTCACCCCGTTGGCACTTCCTCGGGCGCCCCGGTGGGGCGACCGATCCTGCTTCCTCAGTAGACTGAGAAGTGCTGCGCCCCTTCCGGCGCGTCACTGTAGCAGTCCACCCACCGCTCGTGGTGGCGCTCGTTCTCGTATCGGTCCCGCATGCTGCGACCGAGGTGGCGGTAGGAGAGCGCCGCTCCTACCGCCACACTCAGCCAGAGAAGCTCAAGCATCGTGCGCCTTCCCGCACGCTGCTAGTAGATGCTGTCGCCGACCCGGGTCATGCCCATGCTGTTGCTCCCGTAGATGCCGGAGAACCCGGTGCGGAAGGCCCCCATGGGCCGCGTGTAGGCCCCCATGGGCCGCGTGTAGGCCCCCACCCCCATGTAGCCGGTGGGGCTCCCGCCGAAGATGGTCCCCACCCCGGCCAGGAGCATGCCGGGGGTCTGCGTCACGTCGCCGTAGCCCAGTACGAGCCGGGTGTTCAGCAGGTCCAGTACGGTGGCCCCGATAGAGCCCATGGCCGCCCCCACCGCCACGGCCGGGGCCTGCTGGGGCAGGAAGCTGCGCGCCGCTCCGTAGACGAACCCCCCCACCACCACACGGACGGTGCCGCGCAGGAGCTTCGACACCATATCCGGCCCAGCAAACAGCCCGAACATGTTGGGGATGCTGTTGGTGAGAAAGGCCCCAGCCACCGCCGCGAAGCCGTTGGACACCACTCCCAGGGGGTTCCGCATGATTCCGCCGAGGGACAGGGCCCCGGTCGGGTTGCGGATGATGGGGTTGCGGCGGTAGCGGTACCGCCTCCGGCGATGTGGGTTGAGGCCGTACATGCCTACCTCCCTGATGAAGGGGTTGCGGATGATGGGGTTGACCCGGTGTATGCGCCCCTTGTAGGGGGAACGCAGGCCGAGCGTGAAGGTGTGGGCGCCCACGCGGACGCGCGGGCGGTGCTGCCGACCGAGCCCTTTGCGTCGGCGCCTCCTCGGGTTCACGAACCACCGGGCCATAGGTCCCTCCCTCCGGCTGACCGCCAGCGACATTTTGTCAGTGACCGTTTGTACCACGACTCCTCGCCACATTGGAACCGGGAAACTACGCGCCGTTTCCGACGCTCCCCAGGTAGGTGTACGGCCCCCAATCCCACGCGAGGGCGGCGACGGCGTTGGGATCAGGGAGGGTGGTCTCCACCTTGCTCATGCGGGCCTCCAAGTCCGCGAGGAGGGCCAGCAAGTCGGTCCTCGGAGCGTAAGCGGTGACGGCGCTCACGGGCTGCTCCAACTGACCCCGAAGGTGCTCATGGGGTCGAAGGCGGCGACGTACTCGTCGGCCGGGGCCGTCGCGGCGGCCGTCGCGGCGGCCTTGAGTTCCCCGGCCCGAACTTCGAGGGTCTCCACCCGGAGGCGGAGGGCGTCGAGTCGCGCCCGAAGGCCGTCGTCGGGGTCCGCGCCTTCGGGCACGGCCTCCGCCGCGATACTGGCCCCGCCGTAGACCGAGGCCCTGGCGTCCACGGCCATGACGCGCGCCCTCACCGCGTCGTACCCCGCCACCACCTCGTCGCGCAGCGCGTGCCAGTCCGCGTACCCCAGCCGCTTCGAGAAGTCTTGCAGGCTCCCCTGCCGGTTGGTGACCACGTAGCGGGTCCAGAAGTCTTGCAGGTGCCACTGTACAAGTCGGTGCCAGTCGCGGTGTCCGAAGAACTCCGCCACTTCACGGAGGTGGGGCTGCTTGCGCTGCTCGGCGGCCACCACGTCGATGCCGTCGAGAGTGAGGCCGTTGTCCATCATCTGGCGCCACCCCGCCGCCTTCCTTTTTATCAGGTCGGCAAGGGAGAGGTTGGCCCCGGCCAGGAGGTATGGCGACACCCCGGCCTGAATGCCGACCACCAGGTCCGTCTCCGCGTACTTCACGAGGGCGGTGGCCTGGTCGTCCAGCGTCATGGCCGAGGCTTCCGGCCACTCCCGGTACGGGTGCCCGGTGTTCCAATAGCACGGGTTGTTCCCGAAACCGAGCCGCTGGACGGAGGGGTCGTCGGGGTTGATGAGGCTGGTCCCGATGGCCCACGAGTGGTACCCACCACAGTAGCCGCTCGTCCAGCCGATCATGATCGTGAGGGCCTCGCGCGGCGTGAGGGCGGCCCCTACCTCGCGGCCGAACGGGGAGGCGCCCTCCGTGAGGGCGCGGTTGGCCTCGGCCGCCTCGCGCTGCTCGTGGGACGGCCCCGAACCCCACAGGTCCCCCGCGAAGATGCCGAGGATGCCCTTGACGACGCCCGCCACGAGGGCGATGGCCCAGCCGTACACGGGAATCCACACCCCGACAATGATCACAGCGTCGAGCGCGGCGTTGACGGCCTTGGCGGCGTCGGGCATGTCCCCCGCGATGGTGAAACCCATGTCCACGAGGGCCGCCGCCGTGGCGAGCCCCGCCGTGAGGGTCCCGAGGTTCCCCAGGCCGGGCGAGACGGGGGCCGACTCCACGACGCCCGCCCCCACCGCGTCGGCGGCCTGGAGCACCTCCGCCCCCGACTCGGCGGGGGCGAGACCGGACACCACGTCGAGCGCCTCGGCGTTGGCCAGCACGTCGAAGTCAGCGGGTACGGCGGCGGGGGTCTGCGCGTCGGCCCATGCCGAGTAGTCGCCCCACGAGTCGAGCTTGTAGTTGGCCCAGGCCGCCGCCGACTCCCCCGAGAGCGAGACGGGGGCCTCCACGGGCGTGAGGAACCACTTGGCCACTTCGCCGCCGAGCTTCAACCCGAGCTTGGTCATGGCCTCGTCAGAGAGCCGGAACCCCGGGGCGGGGGCGCTCGGCCTCGCGGATGGGGGGCGGGTCGGGGCGGCGGGGC
>JAKEHP010000444.1 GCA_022614955.1 Candidatus Methylomirabilota bacterium | reverse complement strand
GGGGATCATCCCGTTGAGGGTAGGGACCTGGGCCTCGCCCCCCAGGGCCGCGTGCGTGAAGCTGATGGGGACTTCGCAGGTCAAATCATCCCCCTCCCGCCGGAAGATCGGATGCTCCGCAACCTGGATCACCACATAGAGATCGCCCGGCTGCCCACCTTTAAACCCTGCCTCCCCCTCGCCACTGATCCGGAGCCGCGTCCCCGTCTCGACTCCTGGGGGGACCCTCAGCGTTACCATCCGTTCTTGGGTGATCCGCCCCTCGCCCTGACATGTGGGGCAGGGGGAACCGATGGTGCTTCCCTCTCCCCCGCACCGATGACAGGTCTGATCGACGGTGAGAAAGCCTCGCGAAAATCGAATCTGGCCTCTGCCCCGGCAGGCCGGACAGGCCTGCGGTTGCGTCCCCGGCCGGGCGCCGGTTCCCCGACAGCCCTCACACGCCTCCAGCCGGGGAACGGTGACCTTCCTCTTCAATCCCTTGGCGGCTTCCTCCAACGTGATGGTCATTGTATAGCGGAGGTCGGCCCCCCGGTGGGCGGCGCTCCGCCCGCCAAACCCCCCGAAGATCCCCTCCAGGATGTCTTCAAACAGCCCCCCGAAGCCCATCCCGAAGCCCGAGGCCCTCTCGGCGGCCAGCCGGGAGCCCCCGACAGTCCCGGACAGGTCGTACTCGCGCCGCCGCTCAGGATTCGACAGGACCTCATAGGCCTCGTTGATCTCTGTGAACTGTTCCGCCGCCGCAGGATCATCGGGATTCTTGTCGGGATGGAATTTCAGGGCCAGCCGCCGATAGGCCTTCTTGATCTCCTCAGGGGAAGCGCTTCTCGAGACCCCGAGAATCTGGTAGTAGTCCCTACTCACCGCCCTGTCCCTGTGACGCTCCCGCTGTTTCCGAAGGAGCAGCTGCGCGGGTGGATACCTTGACCAGCGCGGGGCGGAGGACCTTCTGATCCAGCACGTACCCTCGAAGCACCTCCTCCGTGACGGTGTTCTCGGGAACCTCGGTCACCCGCACCTGTTCCACGGCGTGATGGACGACCGGATCGAACTCCCGCCCCACCGTCTCGATCTCCCTCACACCCGCCTTCTCGAGCACCCCTCTGAACAGTCGGAGAGTGATCTCTACCCCCTCGATCAGGGCCTCGCTTGCCCGAGACGACCCCGCGGAGGAGCGCGCGGCGGCCAAGGCCCGTTCGAGATTATCCAGCACCGGAAGGAATTCAAGCAGCAGGCCCTCGTGGGCGGTTCGGATCAGCTCGGCCCGCTCCCGCGCCACACGCTTCCGGTAATTGTCAAGCTCCGCCGCCAGGCGCAGATACCG
>JAKEHP010000443.1 GCA_022614955.1 Candidatus Methylomirabilota bacterium | reverse complement strand
GCCTTTGGCCGATGGGGGAACCACGGGAGGGTTCCCTACGGGGGCCGGGGCGGCGCCGGCGACAGGACCCGGACATTGTCACTTTGATTCGGTCGTTTGCATTAGCTCCCGGCGCAGGTCCAGGGCCGCCGAGCGTTCGGGGAGCAAGACCGTCTCGGCCCGGACGATCTCGTCCTGCTTTACCCGGCGGATGATCTTGACCCCGTGCGCCAGCGCGATTGGGAGGTACCGCCGCGCCATGCTCTCCGCCGCGCGCACCAGCCGGCCGTACACCGTGTAGCCCCCCTCCCCGTCCAGCACCTCCCCGGGCTCGAGGTCCCGCTTCGCGCAGGCCACCACGTCCGCCACGAAGGCCTGCGGGGCGCCCGTCGGCTCGTTCCGCAGGGCAGCCGAGGCGATGCTCACCCCCAGTTCCAGACCGACCAGGTGGTACGGCCTGTACAGGGCGGCGTATGTTCCCGACCGGTCCGTCCGAAGCCCGTACTCCTGGAAGCACCGCCCGACATAGTCCGTCGGGGCCCGAAAGGTGATGTAGACCCCCCAGCGGAGGTCCCTCTCCACCGGCCTACCGTCCCGGTGAAGGCTCGAGGCCACCTCGACGACCCCAGGCACCGCGAGCCGGCCGCCGTCCTCCTCCGGCTTCAGGACCTCCGCCAGGTCGTCCACCCCCACAGGGGGAAAGGCCAGGCCGCCCGGCGGGGGCAGCAGGCCCGTCGCGTTCGCCACCGCCGCCATCTCGATGGCCGACTTGGTGCTATCCAGGAAGGAGTTATACATCCGCGCGTTGAACTCGCCCCGGGCAACCTGCTCCCGGGTGAACCCGTAATGGTCGAAGACCGTCTCTGGGGTGGAGGCGTGGTACTCCGGGAGGTACTTGGTCCCCTTGCCGGCCGCGATGACCTCGAAGCCGCTCGCCCGCGCCCAATCCACTAACTCACAGATAAGGGCCGGCTGATCCCCGTAGGCCAACGAATAGACCACCCCGGCCTGGTCCGCCCGCCGCTTGAGGGCCAGCCCCGCCAGGACGTCCGCTTCCACCGTGACCATCACCAGGTGCCGGCCAGCCGCGATCGTGGCCAGCGCGTGCCGGATGGCAGCTTCCGGGATGCCCGTGGCCTCTATTACCACGTCGAGGTCCGAGGCGATGAGGGCCTCCCCGCTCGCGGTGAGGGCGGTCCGGCCGCCCCTGGCCACATCGGCGATGGCCCCTGCCGTTGCCGCGGCGGCGAGGCGCTCCGGGGGCCACCCGGCCCGCAGGCACGCGTCCCGGGCCCGCTCCACGCGCAGGTCGGCCACCCCGACCACCTGAATCCCGGCCGTCCGCTGGGCCTGGGCCAGGAACATGGTCCCGAACTTCCCCGCCCCGATCAACCCCACCCGGACGGGGCGCCCCACTGCCTCGCGTTCCTTTAACAGTCGGAACAGGTTCATGGCCACCCCCTTCGTCCCAACGGCCCCGGACGCACCCCCTCACGCGGAATGGGGGAATTCTCCCTCAGGTGGCGGGAGACGGCAAGACCGGACGCGGCGGCGGGGCTCAGCGGCCGAGGAGGGCGGGAAGGGCGGTGCTCAGGGCCGGCAGGTAGGTGATGAGCAGGACGCCCGCCCCCAAGAGGAGCAGGGGCGGCCCCACCGCCCGGCAGATTTCCGAGAGGGGCCGTCCGAACCGGTAGGAGGCGAGGAAGAGGTTGAGCCCCACGGGGGGCGTGAGATAGCCGAGTTCGAGGTTGGCCAGGAAGATGATGCCGAGGTGGACAGGGTCCACACCGAAGGCCTCCCCCATCGGGGCGATGAGGGGGACCACGACCACGATGGCTGAGAAGATGTCCATCAAGCAGCCGACGACGAGTAGGAAGAGGTTGAGGGCCAGCAGGAAGAGCCACCGGGAATGGATCGTGTCGCGGACCCACGCGGCGGCGCGCGCCGGCACCTCGGCGTCCACCAGGTAACTGGTAAACCCCAGTGCGACCCCCAGAATGATCAGGACGCCTCCCACCAGCGTCGCGCACTCGACCGTGACGCGCCGGGCGTCCCCGCGGAGCCGGAGGTCCCGGTGGACTACCACCCCGACGATGAGCGTATAGAGGGCAGCCAGCGCCGCTGTCTCGACCAGGGTTGCGAGGCCCCCGAAGAGCCCCAGGAGGACGAGGACCGGCAGGCCGAGCTCCCACTTCGCCGCCCAGATGGCGGCGGCCGCCTCGCGCCACTCGAAGGGCACCCGCCCGGTCCCGCTCCGGAGGGCCTGCGAAACCCCCCAGCCGGCGACGAGGGCAACCAGCAGGAGGCCGGGGACGAGCCCTCCGAGGTACAGACGGTCAATCGGCGTCGCGGCGACGACCCCGAAGAGGATCACCGGCAGGCAGGGGGGAAAGAGGAGGCCGAGGGAGCCGGAGGCGGTGAGGAGGCCCAGCGAGAACCGCTCGGGGTACCGGTCCTCGAGGAGCGCCGGGAGCAGCAGGCCGCCGAGGGCGAGGATGGTCACCCCCGAACCACCGGTGAAGGTCGTGAAGAACGCGCAGAGAAGGGCGGTGACCACCGCGGTCCCCCCGGGGAGCCAGCCGAAGAGGGCCCGGAAGAGCCGGATGAGCCGGGAGGGGGCGCCGCTCTCCGCCAGGAGGTAGCCGGCCAGGGTGAAGAGGGGGATGGTGGGGAGGGTCGGCGAGGCCACCAGGCGGTAGGTCTCGACCGGGACCGCGGCGATCGGTACCCCGGCCCGGAGGAAGAGGAGGAGGGCGGCACCGCCCAGCGCCACGAAAATGGGCGCCCCGAGGAGTGTCGCGACCAGGAGCAGGAGGAGCCCGGGCCACGCGGGGAAGCGCGCCAGGGCCTCGGGGGCGAGGGCGAGAAGGCCGCCGGCCATTAGCCCGAACCCTGCCAGCGCCCGCGACGGCCACGTCGGCCCGGCCCGCCAGGCGAGGCGAAGGGCCACGGCCGCGAAGCCGATTGGCATGATCGTCTCGGCCACCCAGAGGGGGAGGCCGGTGATGAGGGGCTTCCCGCCGACCCGCTCGGCCAGGACGAGGTTGAGACTCGCCCAGGCGAGGAGGGTGGCCACGGCCGCTCCGACACCGGCCGTGAGCACGCGCGCGGCGGCCTGCAGGTTCGACGGGAGGAGACTGGCGCCCGCCGACAGGGACAGGAGCCGCCCCTCCCGGCTCGCCAGGGCTGCCCCCAGGAAGGCGATCCAGAGAGTCAGATGCTGGACCAGCACGCCGCCCCCGGGGACGCTGGTACCGAGGAGCTGGCGTCCCAGCACCTCGAGCGCAGGCAGGAGCGCCATCGCGGCGAGGGCAGCGACCGCGAGGAGGTCCTCGCCCCGCGCGAGGACCGCCGTCCAGGTTCGGCTGCCCGGCTCCCCCCGGGAGATCACTGCTGGCCCTCCTGATGGGCATCCGCGACCTGGCCCCGGCGGTACTCATCCCGCAGCCGCACCGCCGCGTCGAAGTATTCCGCCGGGACCAACTTCCCGCGGATGGCCGGGTAGGCCCCTTCGGCGGTCGCCTGCCACTCCGCACGGGCATCGGGAGGGATCGGCACCACGCGCAGGCCGTACTTCTGCATCTCCGCGATCACCTCCCGGTCCAGCCGCCGGATCTCCTCCCGCCGCGCCGCGGCCGCCTCTCGCGCGACGGCCAGCAGGACCGGCCGGAGGTCGGCCGGAATGCGCTCCCACGCGCTCCGGCCGATGACCGTAGCGCCGACCAGGGGGGCCCACGGCAGGTCGGTCATGTGGGGAGCCTTGGCGAACCACTGGAACGCCAGGGCGGCGAGGGGGGTGGTGTCGAAGGCGTCAATGAGGCCGGCCTGCAGGCCGGGGAGCACATCGGTGACCGCCAGCGGGACGGCGTTCATGCCGGCCCGCCGGTAGAGGTCCAGGCTCACGCTGTCCCCTGCCCAGACAAAGAGTTTCCGGGCCCGCAGGTCGTCAGGGCGGACGACTGGCCGCTGGGCGAAAAAGTGGACCCACCCGGCGTCCCCCCAGTTGAGAACCACGAACCCCCGCGCCGCCATCCGGGCCTCTAGCTCGGAGGTGAGGCGGTCCCGCACGTAGTCCAGCTCCGCGTACGAGTCGTAGAGCATCGGGATCATGAGGGCCATGGCCGCCGAATCAATGTCATGGAACGCCCCCGAGGTCACCGCCGCGGCCTGGAGCTGGCCGATGCGGATCTTGCGGACCACGTCCCCCTCGTCCCCCGCAATGCCGCCCGCGAAGATCCGGACCACCACCTGGCCACCCGAGGCCTGTTTCCAGCGCTCGGCCATATCCTTCGCCATGAGGTGCCAGAGGGAGCCTTCCGGGGCCAGCGTGGCCAGCTTCACCACAATCGGGGCGGCCTGCGCCGCCGGGCCGATCAGCAGGATGCTCAGGGAGAGCAGGAAAGCGCCCGCGATCCGTGCCGTCCGGATCCACCATCCCCCGTTCATGAGCCGCCTCCTACGAAGAGATCATCAGCCCGGGCCTTGAGCCAGCGGGCTCGCCGCTGCGCGATGAGGTTGGCCATCCGCCACTCCGGCGCCCGCTCGAGGTCCAGGGCGAGGGCGGCGTCGAGCAGCCGGTCGAACTCCTGCCGGTCCTGGAGCCGGACCGCGACGGTCTCGGCCAGTGCCACCATCGGCGAGGCCCTCCGCCCCGCTGACAGCGCAGCCGCCTCCGCAAAATGCTCCCGTGCCTTCGAGACCGAGCCCCCCATCGCCTCCGGGCGCCCCCCCTCGTACGTGATGAAGAACTCGTGGAGCGCCCCCGCGTTGAACCCGCGCTCGAGGGCCAGCGCGCGGCGCATCACCGCCTCCACGACCGGCAGCTCGGCGAGGCGGGCCGGCTTGTCCTTCGAGAGGCCGATCCAGGCCCCCCAGGCGGCGGCCGTCCAGTAGAGGAAGGAAACATCGGCCGCCTGCATCTCGGCGAGGGCCGCATTGGGATCCCGGCTGAGGCGGGCCGTGAGGCCGGGGTGGTCCCGCTCGAGGCCGCGGAGGCCGTAGTCGCGGGCTCGCCGATAGAAACCCCGCGCCCGCTGCCGGAGGGCTTCCGCCCGTTGCGGATCGGTGGCCTCGACTTCGTCCGCTTCCTGCTGGACGAAGGCGTAGGCGTACTGGGTAAACCCGCTGGACGCCGCCAGGAGGAGGCCCCGGTGCCGCGGGGACTCGGCCAGGAGCGACTCAATCGTCTTCAGGGCGAAGGGCGTCGCGTCGCGGACGAGTTCGGGGTCTTCGTCCCCCGCCCACCCGCTCCCGGCCTCGGCCAGAGCGTTTCCGAGCCTGTTGACGGCCCAGAGGCGGGCCGAGCACCCCACCGTGGCCAGCGCCAGCAAGAGGGGGATCACCCAGAGACGCCCCGAAGGACGCGACCGCGCCAACCCCATGCGCTCTTCGCGACGCATCCTTACCCTCCCTTGCCAGTGGAGCCTGCTCTCCAGATAGATTTCCCCTGCGAGAGAGCAGGACCCGTGCCACGCAACGGGGGGGATCGAATGCGGAGCGTCTCTGCCTTGCCCACCAGCACTTAGGGGAAAGGTCGTGGGTCCGGGGAGGGTTTCTGGGTCAGGACCGAGTCGTCCGACCGGTATCGGATGGGCCTCAGCCTGTATGCAAAAGTGAATGCCGGGAGAATGGGGGCCGGGGAACCCCTACAGATGATGATACCCGGGGAGTGCCTCTGGATGTCGCAGTCTGGTGGGCAGATTCCGAGGGTTGCGCAGTCGGGCCGCTCAACTCCTCAGCACCGGCCCGGGGAAATGTCCTCTGGCATACCGGTTGCTCCGCACTGTGGGCAGAACCCGCCGCGGGGGGCGGTTGCCAACCGCGGCCCACCCGGTCCGGCCACGCCGGACTAGGAGGAACACGCCATGGACCGCAAGCGTCTCGTTACTGCGCTGGTCACCCTTGCCACCCTGTGCGCGGTACTCCCGGCCTTCGCCAACAGGCCTGAGTACCTCGCGGACCCGGATGTAAAGCTCGCCCGGGGCGTGGTAAACGCGGCCACCGGCTGGATGGAGGTCCCCAAACAGACCGCCATCGGCGGTCGAAATGGAAAGTTCCCGGGCCTGATCACAGGCCTCTTCAAGGGCGTGGGCCTGGGCGCAGCCCGCACCCTGGTAGGCGGCTACGAGATCGCCACATTCTGGGGACCGGGCCCCGCGCAGGCCGAGCCGGTGATGAGTCCGGCCACCGTTTTCGGGGGTCAGTAGGCGCGCGAAACGACCGAAGGGCCATGCACGCCACGGCCCGCGGGCGAACGCCCGCGGGCCGTGTACGTCGTCCCACCCACGTCGGGCGCACCGACCTCGCCGACCCGGGCCAAGTTCGCGGTGATTGGTAGGCTTACCGCCTCGAACTCCCTCCCGCAGAGCCAGCGCTAGCCCAAATTCATCCAGACGGCCTTCACCTGCGTGTAGAGCTCCAGCGTATGGACGCCCGATTCGCGGCCGTACCCGCTCATCTTGTATCCGCCGAACGGCATGGCAGGATCGAAGACGGTATAGCAATTCACCCAGATGACCCCGGCCTGCAGGGCCTTGGCCACGCGGTGGGCCTTGCGCACATCATGGGTCCAGGCGCCCCCGGCGAGCCCATAGTGGGTGTTGTTGCTGAGGGCGACAACCTCGTCAAGATCCTTGAACGGGATCGCCGCGACCACCGGCCCGAAGATCTCCTCCTGGGCGACCCGCATGTCAGGCCGGACGCAGTCGAAGACAGTAGGGGATACGAAGTAGCCCTTACCCATCTCACCGGCGGTCAAGCGCTCGCCGCCCACAACGGCCTTTGCCCCCTCCTCCTGCCCGACCCGGAGGTATCCCGTCACGCGGTCGAGCTGCTCCTGCGAGATCAGCGGCCCCATCTGGGTGCTGGGGTCAAGCCCGTTGCCGACCCTGATCGTCGAGGCGTATTCGGCGACCCGGGAGACGAACCGGTCGTAGACCTTCTGCTCCACGAAGAGCCGCGAGCCGGCGCAGCAGACCTGCCCCGAATTCCGGAAGATGCCCCAGGCCGTCCCCGGAACCGCCTGCTCCAGGTCGGCATCGGCGAACACGATATCGGGAGACTTCCCGCCCAACTCCAACGACACGCGCTTCAGGTTCCCCGCGGAGGCCTTCACGATGATCTGCCCGGTCGTGTACTCACCCGTGAAGGCGATCTTATTGACATCCATGTGCTCGGCCAGCGCCGCCCCGGCTGTCGGGCCGAATCCCGGGCAGATGTTCACGACGCCGGCCGGAAACCCTGCCTCAAGAATCAGCTCGCCGAGGCGGAGCGAGGTGAGGGGGGTCTGCTCGGCCGGCTTCAGCACCACCGTGCATCCGACGGCCAGGGCCGGCGCCAGTTTCCAGGTCGCGGTGACCAGCGGGCCGTTCCAGGGCACGATCGCCCCCACGACGCCGACCGGCTCGCGCAGCGTGTAGGTGAAGAACTCGCCGGGCACCGAGGTCTCGATCGTCTCCCCATGGATCTTGGTCGCCCAGCCCGCATTGTAGCGCAGCAGCTCGGCAACCCGGGGAACCATGCCCTTTCGGGCCATGGTGATTGGCATCCCGTTATCCAGGACCTCGAGCATCGCCAGTTCGTCCCCGTTGGCCTCGATTAGGTCCGCGAGGCGGTGGAGGAGGCGCGCGCGGTCCGCGGGCTTGACCTTCGCCCAGGTCCCGTGGAAGGCCCTCCGCGCCGCCTTTACCGCCCGGTCAATGTCCTCCCGATCCGCTTCGGCCACGCTGGCCAGAACCTCACCGGTCGCCGGGTTGATGGTCTCGAAGGTCTTGCCCGAAACCGCCTCAACCCACTTCCCGTCAATCAGCATCCGCTTGGGCTGAGCCTTGAGGAAGGAGAGCAGCGCCGGATGGAGCTGTTCCGTGACGGCCATGGTCATTTCTCCTCTACGAGGGCTCGTCCGGCCCGGTCCGTGTCGGCGGACCGGCCGATCCTCCCAGGATGGGTCACCCGCAGGGCATGGGGAATTCCCACTGCGGCAAAGGCTTCACCGAGGCCGAAGAGGCTTTTTCATTATCGAATTTCCCAGTCAAAAAGGCCAGACCTTTCTGGATATGGGTAGTGCCTAGTTCTTCAGGCATCCCGGTCCGCCTCTCCGAACACCCAGTCCACCAGGCGCAGGGAACAGATCCTTGAAGATTCAGTACATCGGCGATCTTCCCGGCAGCACCCTCTTGCTGGCACTTCGCTTGCCTGGGCTGAGGTGGGAACGTTCGGGGCGCTGAGAACGGCTTGCACCTTGCCAAGGGGGAGATGTGAGCGAAAGCGTGTATCCAGAGTATCGCTGGCGGGAGCGCGGGCACGGTGAGTCTGTTGTCCTCCTCCATGGCCTGATGGGCCAGATGGACCACTGGGAGCGATCGGTCCAAGCACTGGGCGAAGTCTGCCGGGCCATCGCCCTGGAGCTCCCGATCTTCCACCCGGCCCTTCCGGAGGCCTCCATCGCGGAGCTCAGCAGCTACGTTCACCGGTTCCTGGACGCCTTGGCGATCCCACGCGCGGTGGTGGGAGGGAACTCGCTCGGCGGCCACATCGCGCTCGCGCTGGCCCTGACGCACCCGGAGCGGGTCTCCGGGCTGATCCTGACCGGCTCCTCGGGGCTGTTCGAGCGCGGGTTCACCCGGGGGGTCCCCCATCGGCCTTCCTCGGAGTACGTGCGAGAGAAGATGGAGGAGATCTTTTTCGACCCGACCCTCGTGACGCCGGTATGGGTCGAAGAGGTCAGACGCGTCGTGACCACCCCCCCCTCTGCCATGCGGGTGCTTCGATTCGCCCAAGCTGCGAAGCGCCACACGCTGGAGGAGCGACTTCCCCACATCCGGATGCCGACGCTCCTCGTCTGGGGCGCGCAGGATCGCATCACGCCCCCCGAAGTCGCCGAGCGGTTCCACGCGCTGATCCCGGACTCCCGACTGGTCTTCCTGGCGAACTGCGGCCACGTCCCGATGCTCGAACAGCCCACTGCCTTTAGTGTTGCAGCGAGGGCGTGGCTCGAGGAAACGAGCCGCCGCCGCGCGCGGTGGGAAGCCACGGCGGGAGCCCTTCCATGATGCTTCGCGCTGTCGGTTGGTTCCTTCACGGGTACGCGCGCCACAGGCGGCGCGCCCTCGAGGAGACCTGGCGGCATGCCGCAGCTATCCAGGAAGCGACCCTGCTCCGACTTGTCAAGACGGCGCGAAACACGGTATACGGGCAGGCCCACGAGTTCCACCGCATCCGCTCCGTGGCTGACTATCAGAGGCAGGTGCCGGTGCGGGAGTATCTGGACTTCCGACCGCTCTGGCAGCGCGCGCTGGCGGGCGCCCATGGCATCACCTGGCCGGGGCGGCCGCGCCACTGGGCGAACACGTCGGGAACCACCGCCGGCGAGAAACTGATCCCGGTGACCCCGGAAGCCCTCGCCTCGCACCGGAAAGGGGGCTGGGACGCCTTCCTGCTGGCGGCGGAGCGGGTGGGCCCCGAGCATCTGCTGGGCGGGCCCATGCTGTTTCTCGGCGGTACCAGCGCGCTCAAACCGGTCGGCCGGGGGTGTCTGGTCGGGGACCTGTCCGGGCTGGTTGTTCGTCGGCTCCCCCCGGGACTCCGAGGGCGCTACTCGCCGGGGCCGACCATCGCGGCCATCCCGGACTGGGAAACGCGGCTCACCGCGGTGGCAGCGGTGGCGGCACGGCAGGACCTGCGCCTCCTCTCCGGCATGCCATCGTGGATTCTGATTTTCCTCGAGCGAGTGGCGAGCGCTCGGCACGCGGCTGAAAGACCGATCCGGAACCTGGGGGAGTGCTGGCCGAATCTCAAGGTGTTCATCCACGGTGGCGTCGCCTTCGCGCCGTACCGGCGCATCTTTGAAGAGCGAATCGGTCGTCCCCTCGACTTTCTGGAGGTGTATCCCGCCTCGGAGGGCTTCGTGGCGGTGCAGACCGAAGCCACCGGTGGGCTCACGCTCATGCTCGACTACGGGATCTTCTACGAGTTCATCCCCGTCGAGGACCTCGGCCGCGACTGGCCGAGGCGCCGCACGGTGGCCGATCTCAAGATCGGCCGGTCGTACGCCATCGCCGTGACCACCCCCGCCGGCCTCTGGTCGTACCTGCTCGGGGATACGGTGCGGTTCACGGCGCGCGACCCGCTGCGTCTTGAGATCACGGGCCGGACTCGTCACTTTGTCAACGCGTTCGGCGAGAACGTGATCGTGGAGGAAGTGGAGCGGGCCCTCGTCGAGGCATCCCGCCGGACCGGCGCGGAGGTAGTGGAGTTCACGGTTGCGCCGCGGTACCCCACGCCGGCCGAGTCACGCGGCGGCCATGACTGGCTGGTGGAGTTCCGCGTGCCGCCCCGCAACCGGGACGACTTCGCCCGCATCCTCGACGAGACCCTGATGGGGCTCAATCCCGACTACCGGATCAAGCGCTCGGGGAACGTGGGAATGACCGGGCCCCGCCTGGTCGAGGTGCCTCCCGGCACCTTCTATCGGTGGATGCGTGAGGCCGGCAAGTTGGGTGACCAAAACAAGCTGCCCCGCGTGACAAACACCCGATCCGTAGCGGTAGGCGTGCTGACCTGCGCCGCGGCGAGCACCCGAGAGCCGCTGGCAGCAGCGGGTACCCACGGGCGAGCCCAGGGTGTAGGCCCGTTCGAGTTTCAGGCCGGTTAGACTCTCCTCCCGCCAGGCCCGCCTCCTACGCCCCCCGGCAAGTAGCCCGGTGAGCGCGGATCTCCTTCAGGGAGAGGGCGGGGGGCCCGAGCGACCCCCCAGCGAAGACGCCACGCGGCTTGCCTCCCGCTTTACCCGAGTGAGCAGGCGGCGGGCCCAGGCTTTGGGCGACTTCGACGCGCTCACGCAGCGGGGCCGCCGCGCGCTCCGCGTGTCCCTGGG
>JAKEHP010000442.1 GCA_022614955.1 Candidatus Methylomirabilota bacterium | reverse complement strand
CGAGGAAGCGCAGCGTCGCCTCCCGCGACCGGGTCATGCGCTGGATGGCCCCTTCCCTCCAGGCCCCAAGCTGCGCCGCGGAGACCCGCCGGCTCATCACCGCTGCCCCACCTGCCTGCCGCTGCCCGCGGCGGCGACCACCCTCCACCACGTTGCGGGCGGGATCGGCTCCCTATCGTTCCGCCCCCTATGGGTTCGCGTCGAGCACCGCATAGGCCCGGACGGGGAACGAGTCACACCGCCGGAACTTCGTGGGGACGGCGTGCACCCGGATACCCTCCGCCGGCAGCGCCTCCAGATTGCAGAGGTTCTCCACGACGATGACCCCGGCCTTCAGGAGCGCGCTGTGGATCGGCCGGGCCTTCGTCGCCGTGTCATCCACATTCCAGCAGTCAGCCCCGACCAGCACCGCGCCCTGCTCAATGAGCCGGGTGCAGGTTTCCTCCGTGAGGTAGGGGCCCGCCTCCCAGTAGCCCGGGGTCCCCCATCGGCTCGCCCACCCGGTGTCGAAGAGGACGGCCTTGCGCCGCACGTCCGCTCCGGCCAGCAGGTTCCGCTCGATCGCCCGGCCGGGTCGGCTGCGGGCCTCCACCCGGAGTCCTGGCAGGTCGGCGAGCCTCTCCAGGGCCAGCCCGGCCAGGTCGGTCCCCTCCGGGTACCGATGCCAGGGCGCGTGCAAGTAGGTCCCGACCCCCGTGACCAGGTCCACCCGGGTGATCTCGAAGGTGGAGCCGTCCGTGTACCAGGAGGCAGTCTCCGCGCGCGCCTTGAAGGGCCGGATGACCGGCGCCGGCAGGCCGGGGTAGGCCGGCATGCCATCCGCCACCTCATGGCTGAGGTCAATCAGGCGACGCTGACCACCCGCGCCCATCGCCCTCCCCTCCTGCCCCGCCTCGCCGTGGCACCCACCCTATGCCGGCAGAGCCCCGGCGTCAAGCCGGAGCCCCTGGCGCCGAGTGCACCGGCGACCGCCTGCGGGAGGTCGGGGTTCCAAGCGAGAAGATCCGCCTGGACCCCGGGGGCCTCCAGGGCGGAGTTCGAAGCGGCCATCCCCGTCGAAGACACGGAAACGGTTCTGGGCGGGATCCTCGGCGGCGCGATTGCCCTGCTGGTCTCCCCGTTCTTTGTCCCTGGTAGGCCGTACGCCGCGATCGGGCTGAGGGGGGTGACGCTCATCGTGGCCCTGGGAGCCGTGATCCTCGGGACGGTCCTGGGCGCGACGATTGAAAAAACCGTGACGAAGGGCGTCCCCCACGACGTGGTGTGTCTGTACGAGGAGGCGCTCCACCGGCGCTACCGGGGCCGGCCCTACGACGAAGTCGCCCAGGAGCTTCAGAAGCACCAGGGGGACGGAACCCGCAGGGACGACTTCCGCCGCGGGTACGAGCGCGCCCACGCCTCCTACGCGTCCCGCAGTTGGATGGTTACAACCCCGGCCCGGGCACCGACCCCAGCGGGCCTTCGACCGCGGAGTTGGTGGCGCTAAACGGGACTGGGGGTTGCCCGGCCGTCTCCCGCCGCCTCACGACCGCCCCAACGACCGAAAGTAGACCCCAAACCCAACGGACACCAACACGGAGATACCGCTCCGCACGAGAGCCCACGGCCCGCCCGCGTCCACATTGAGCAGTTCCCAGATCGCATAGGTAAAAAAGAACAGAATGGCGACTGCGATCAGAATCTTGTGGGCCGCCATGAGGGTCACGACGCCCCTCTCCGGCACCCGTCGGACAGGCCCGCGAAAGCGTGGAGCGCTCTGATCGGAAGGGTGGCGAGGCCGGCTATGCGAGGTCGCCGGTCGGGCGCTCGACGTCCCGGGCGAGACGCAGTCCCTCCAGCAACCGGATGGCCAGGAAGGTG
>JAKEHP010000441.1 GCA_022614955.1 Candidatus Methylomirabilota bacterium | reverse complement strand
TCCCGCTGGTACTGGGTTCGACCAGCAGGGTCTCCACTGCGTTTGACGCCGATCAGTCCGAAGGCCCGCCTCCTCGCCAGCAACGGGATCCCGATGGCGGCGGGGGACCAGGGGCGCATCGCCGACGAGCCGGGACTCACCCTCCGGGCCACGGCCGATGTGGAACTGATCCTGCTGGATCTTCCGTAGCGACCACATAACGTGTTTTTCCCCCGCCCCCCTGGGGGGCACACCTGAGTGCCCCGGAGTATCGGGCGCGCCCGGGGAAGGAGAAGCGATGAGCAGGAACGGGTTGACGCAATTGCAAGGGTGGGGAATCACGGTCCTGCGGGTCACGGTCGGGATCGTGTTCCTGGTGCACGGAGGGCAGAAGTTTTTCGTCTTCGGGTTCGGCGGTGTAGCCGGATTTATGGGCCAGGTGGGGATTCCGGCCCCCATGCTCGCCGGGGTGGTCGTGACAGCGGTGGAGCTGCTGGGCGGCGTGGCCCTGTTGCTCGGCCTGTTCACCCGCTGGGCCGCTATTCCCCTGGCGATCGACATGCTGGTGGCGATCGTTACGGTCCACCTGAAGGCCGGCTTCTTCCTGCCCGACGGGTACGAGTTCGCGCTGACCCTGTTAGCCGCCAATGTGGCCCTGGCACTGCTCGGGTCGGGCGAGGCGTCGCTGGGGAGGCTCCTGGAAAGGCGCGGGGCGTGACGGGGACGTTGGCGTACCACGATGAACGCGCACGATGAGGGAAGTCAAAAATGAAAGCGATCCAGATCCAGTCCCATGGTGGTCCCGAAGTCCTCAAGGTCACAACGGTGCCCGATCCGAAGCCGGGTGCGGGTGAGGTGCTGGTGCGCATCAAGGCGTCGGCGATCAATCCGCTGGACGGCATCGTCCGGATGGGGTACTTCCCGATCGCCAAGAAGCCGCCGGTAATCCTCGGCGAGGAGGCGGCCGGCGTCGTGGAGCGGGCGGGCGCGGGGCTCAAGGCCGGCGAGCGGGTCATCGTGTACGGCGGGGGCCTGGGGGTGTTCCGGGACGGGACGTGGGCCGAGCTGGTGGCGGTGCCGGCCCCCTCGCTCCGCCGCCTGCCGAAGGGGATTGCATTCGAGGACGGGGCAGCGCTGCCCAACGTCGGCATCACCGCCTACGGCGCGCTCCGGACCGCGGAGCTGAAGGCCGGGGAGATCCTCGTCGTCCTGGGGGCAACCGGTGGAGTCGGCTCCGCTGGCGTCCAGATCGGGAAGGCGATGGGAGCCCGGGTGATCGCCGTCGTCTCCACCCCGGAGAAGGCAGCAAAGATCCAGACCCTGGGGGCCGATCACGTCGTGGCGCTCTCGGGAGCGCCGCTGGCCGAGCAGGTCCAGCAGCTCACCGCCGGGAAGGGGGCGGACGCGGTCCTCGATCCCATTGGGGGCGAGGCGGCAGGCAAGGCCCTCGCCGCGCTGGGGTCGTTCGGCCGGCTGGTCCACCTGGGCTATAGCGCCGGGATGAGCCTCACATTCAATTCTCTCGACCTGATCGCGAAGCCGTCCCGGATTCTCGGGTTCAACATCTTCATGGTGCCGGCCGATCGCTCCGCGAAGGACCTGGCCGAGGTAATGGCGATGGCCGCCCGGAAGAAGTACCGGGCCGTGGTGGACAAGACCTTCCCGATGGCCCAGGTTGCCGAGGCGACCCGCCATCTGGAGGGGCGCAAAGGCGTCGGCAAGGTTGTCTTGGTAATCTAGGGGGAGGGAGTGGGGAGGGTCTGCCGAACAGGCCACCGCCGGCCGAACCGGGCCGCTGCTGTGGAGATCGCCGCCTGGATGCGGGGGAGGGCCTCGAGGGCAGCGGCTTTCCCCGCGGCGACCGCCTGCCGCTTCTTCCGGAAGTCCAGGGTGGCGATGTGGCCAACCGCCGGCGCGATGGTCACATCGGCCTCGGGCTGGCGGGACGTCAGCTCCCGCGCCAGGATGGCCAGGGCCTGGTGCAAAACGTCCAGGGCCCCCCGGAGAGGCGTCGCCTGCAAGTCCGGCGAGACGGTGACGGCGACGACTACATCGGCCCCCATCGCACGGGCGACGCTCACGGGCAGGTTCTCGACCAGGGCGCCGTCGGCCAGGAGGCGTCCGTCCACCCGGCAGGGGTGGATGAGGCCGGGCATGGCGCTGCTGGCCCGGACCGCCCGCCCCGCCGGGCCCCGGTCCAGGATGATCCGCTCCCCTGTCCGGAGGTCGGTGGCGATGGCGGCGAAGGGGATCGGGAAGGTCTCGATGAGCCGCCACTCCGTGAGCCGGTCCACCAGGTGCTCCAGCCTCCGGCCCTTCAGCGGCCCCCACCCGAACCCGGTCAGCGCATAGTCGAGGAAGTCCCCCCGGTCCAGGCGCAATGCCTCCCGCTCGAGGACCGCGGCATCCGGCCGGGCGGCGTACACCGCCCCGATGAGGCTCCCCACGCTCGTGCCGACGACAGAGTCAACGGGGATTCCATTCTCCTCCAGGGTTCGGAGCACACCGATATGCGCGAAGCCACGGACGGCTCCCCCTCCCAGGACCAGGCCCACCCGGACCGGGACGGGCGGCCGGGGGCGCGGGCGGATGGGTGGCCGGGGGCCGTGGAGGCGGCGGAGCAGCGCCGCGATGCCGCCAGCCAGCCCGGCGAGACCACCGAGGATGTGGTTCGACCTAGACAAGCGGGTATCCCCCCGCGGTGAGCGTCGCGGCCGCACTGCGCCGGTGCAGCGCGACCAGGTCCGGGGGAAGGGCCCGCAGCACCTTCCGGAGCGCGGCGGCCGCGCTCCGGAGCGCATCCCCCTCAGCTAGGGTCGGCAGGAGCCGCCTGGCGGTCGCCTCCAGGGTCGCCACTCCTTCGGCCACCGCCGCCCGGGCGAGGTCTGCCGCGGCGGCTGCCTTCGGTCCAACGCTCGCGACCGCGCGCGCTCCCCGGAGGAGGGCACTCTCCGCCGCGAACAGTTGGAGGATCAGGTCGCTCAGGCCGCCCAGGACCTCCTGCTCATCGCCGAGCCGGTCCCCGTACTTCTGATAGGCCAGCCCCGCCAGCAGGAGAGTGGCCTGCCGCCCCTGCCGGACCCGCTCCGCCTCAGGGGCGAGCGGCCCGTCTTCCGGGGCCGGGGGCGCGGGGGGCGCCAGGATCGCCTCCTGGACCGCCTTCAGCGCGGGCAGCAGGGGAAAGCGCCCCTGGGCCGCCCGCTTCAGGATCATCCCGGTGGCTAACAGTCGGTTGATCTCGTTGGTCCCCTCGAAGATCCGGTTGATCCGGGAGTCCCGATAGAACCGCTCCACCGGGTACTCCTGGCTGTAGCCGTACCCGCCGAAGATCTGGACCGCCTCGTCCACCACGGCGTCGAGCGCCTCGGTGCAGAAGACTTTGGCGAGGGCGCACTCGACCGCCATCTCCTCGAGCGCCCGCCGGGCCCCCTCGCGGTTCGCCCCGGCCCCCGTGAGCGCCTGCTCCAGCAGGCCGGCCGTCCGGTACAGGAGGCTCTCGGCGGCGAAGGTCAGCGCCGCCATCCGGGCCAGCTTCCCCTGGATGAGGCCGAAGGAGGCGATCGGCTTGCCGAACTGCTGCCGCGCGGCGGCGTACTGGGTGGCCGCCTTCAGCGCCGCCTTTGCTCCCCCGACGCACCCCGCCCCCAGCTTGAAGCGGCCCAGGTTCAGGATGGTGAAGGCGATGACCTGGCCCCGGCCGACCTCGCCGAGGAGGTTTGTGGCCGGGACCATCGCGTCGGTCAGGTGCACGGGACGGGTGGAGGAGCCCTTGATCCCCATCTTCCGCTCCTCGGGGCCGACGGAGACGCCCGGGAAGGTCCGCTCCACCAGGAAGGCACTGAAGTCCTTCCCGTCCACCTTGGCGAAGACGGTGAAGAGGTCGGCGAAGCCGGCGTTGGTGATCCAGAGCTTAGTTCCGTTCAGCCGGTACGCGCCGTCGGGCGTCCCGGCCGCCGTGGTCTTGGCCGCCAGGGCATCGGAGCCGGAACCGGCCTCAGTGAGCGCGTAGGCGCCCAGCCACTCCCCGCTGGCCAGGCGGGGAAGGTAGCGGGCCTGCTGCTCGGGCGTTCCGAAGTACACGAGGGGGAGGGTGCCGATGCACGTGTGGGCGCCGTGGGAGACGGCGAAGGAGCCCACGGCCCCGAGCGGCTCCGCCAGCAGGGTGGAGGCCGCCTTCCGGAGGCCCAGGCCCCCATGCGCCTCGGGGACATCGGCGCCTAACAGGCCCAGCTCTCCCGCCCGCTTGAGGAGACCGACCATGACCCCGGCCTCCTGGTGCTCGATTGCCTCGAGGCGGGGGAGGACCTCCTGGGCCACGAAGTCGGCCGCGACCTGCCCCATCATCCGCTCCTCGGCCGTCAGGTCCTCCGGGGTGCAGACGGCCGACGCCGGCGTCTCCCCCAGGAGGAAGGCGCCGCCGAGGACTCGGGGGACCTCCTGCGCTGCGGTATGCTTCATGACGCGCTCCGCTCCCCGTCGAGGGCGAAGAGGCCCGCTGCCCCCATCCCGCCCCCGACGCACATGGTGACGAGCCCGAGCCGCCCCCCGCGCCGCTTCAGTTCATACAGGAGCGTGGCGGTCAGCTTCGCGCCGGTGCAGCCCAGCGGATGCCCGAGGGCAATGGCCCCCCCGTTCACGTTCACCTTCGCCGGGTCCAGATCGAGCATCTGCATCACCCCCAGGACCTGGGCGGCGAAGGCCTCGTTCAACTCGATCAGATCCACCTGGTCCAGACGCAGGCCCGTCTGCCGTAGGACCTTCGGCACCGCGTAGGCCGGGCCGAGCCCCATCTCCTCCGGGGGGAGGCCGGCCACGGCGTACCCGAGGAAGCGGGCGAGGACCGGGAGCTTCAGCGCCTCGGCTCGCCGCCTCCCCATCACCACCACCACCGCGGCGCCGTCGCTCATCTGGGAGGTGTTCCCCGCGGTGACCGTCCCGTCCTTCTGGAAGGCGGGCGGGAGCTTGCCCAGCGCCTCCAGGGAGGTGTCCGGCCGGGGCCCCTCGTCCCGGTCGAAGAGGAGGGGCGGGCCGCCCTTCCCGGGCGCCACGGAGAGGGGGACGGTCTCCTCGGCGAAGCGCCCCTCCCGCAGGGCGGCCACGGCCCGCCGGTGGCTCTCCAGGGCGAAGCGGTCCTGGGCCTCCCGGGTGACCCCGCACTTGGCCGCCACCACCTCCGCGGTGAGGCCCACGCTGAGGTACACGTCCGGGTACTCGGCTATCAGCGTCGGGTTGGGGGCGATCTTGAAGCCTCCCATGGGGATGAGGCTCATGCTCTCGGTCCCCCCCGCGACCACCACCTCGGCAGCGCCCGTCTGGATCCGCTCGGCGGCGAACGCGATGGCCTGGAGCCCCGAGGCGCAGAACCGGTTGATGGTGCAGGCCGGGACCGAGACCGGCAGACCGGCCCTGAGCCCTGCCTGCCGCGCCACGTTCAGTCCCTGCTCCGCCTCCGGCATGGCGCACCCCAGGATGAGATCGTCCACTGCCTCGGGCTTGAGCGCCGGGACTCGGGCGAGGGCGGCTCGGATGGCCGCCGCCGCCATCTCATCCGGGCGACTGTGGCGGAGGCTCCCCCGCGGCGCCTTCCCCACGGCTGTCCGGACCGCCGACACGATGACTGATTCGTTCATGGTCACCCTCAATTGCGGAGCGGCTTCCCCGTCTTCAGGGTGTGCCGGATCCGCGCCTGGGTCTCCTTCCGCCCGAGGAGGCGGAGGAAGGCCTCCCGTTCCAGGTCCATGATCTCCTCGGCCGTGGCGGTGCCCGGGTGGGGCCGCTCCCCCCCGGTGAGCACGCGGGCGAGCGCCGTCGCGATCTCCCGCTCGTAGGCGGTGATGTGGCCGGCCCGGTGGGCCAGGTGGATGCCCAGGGCCAGCACGGCAAAGCCGGGCTCGCCGAGGACCGGGATAGAGCCGGCGGGCGGGAGCGGCGGCCTGCCCGCCTGCGCCAGGTGGAGGGCCGCGGCCTTCGCCTCCGCGAGCAGCCGGTCGGGGTTCATGACGATCTCATCCTCCGGGCGCAGCAGGAGGAGGCGCCGCGCCTCCTCCGCGGAGGAGGAGACCTTGGCGAAGGCGATGGTCTCGAAGGCGCGCTTCAGGAGCGGCTGGGGGTCCAGGCCCGCATCCGGCGGGAGCAGGGCCATGTGGCGCCGCAGCATCTCGGCGCAGCCCCCACCCGCCGGGACCAGGCCCACTCCGGTCTCGACCAGGCCCATGTAGGTCTCGGCCGCAGCCACCGCCCGGTGGGCCGCCAGCGTAACCTCGGCCCCGCCCCCCAGCGTGCGCCCGAAGGGTGCAGCCACCACGGGGACCGCTGCCTCCCGAACGGATCGGACCCCCCGCTGGAAGGTTCGGACCATCCCGTCAATCTCGTCCCAGTCCCCCTCCTCGGCGGCGAACAGGAGCAGGCTCAGGTCCGCCCCGGCCGAGAAGTGGGGGCCCTGGTTCCCGATAACCACGGCGGCGAAGTCGGTGGCGGCTCGGGAGAGCCCGCGCGTGAGGAGCGCGAGGGCATCGGCACCCAGGGCGTTCATCTTGCTGTGGAACTCGAGCCCTAACACCCCGTCGCCCAGGTCCACCAGGCTCGCTCCCCCGCGCCGCTCTACGAGAGCGCCCCCGGCCTTCCGCCGGACGAGGGAGAGGGCCGCCGGCTCCTCCGGCGCCGCCCGGTGGCTCCGCGCTGCCAGGTCAAAGACCGTTCGCGAGTCCCCCGTGTCGGCGTAGAAGGCCCTGGGCTCGGCTCCGAGCACCGCCTCGACCAGCGGCGGAATGGCCGCTCCCTCGGCGGTGAGACGCCGCGCCACCTCCTCCACGCCCAGGGCGTCCCAGGCAGCGAAGGGGGGCAGGTCCCAGCCGAAGCCCCACCGCATCGCCTGATCCACGGCGGG
>JAKEHP010000440.1 GCA_022614955.1 Candidatus Methylomirabilota bacterium | reverse complement strand
GTCCGGATGGTAAACGGCCAGAGCGAGCTGGCGGCCGTCGGTCTCCGGGACTTCCTGGCGAAAAAGCCGCCCCGCAAGTATCTCGCGCCGGCCTACGGCCTCCTGGGCACGGCGCTGGAGAACTCGAAGCGGCCGGCTGAAGCGGCGGAGGCCTTCGCCAACGCCTCGAAGTCGGCCGACCTGGACTACCTGAAGGCCCGGTACTTGATCGACGCGGGGCGGGCCCACCGGTCGGCTGGGAAGACCGCCGAAGCCGAGGCAGCGTACCGCGAGGTCATCCAGAAGCATCCGAAGAGCTCGAGCTTCACCGAGGCCCAGGTGCGGCTGGCTGAACTGACGGACGGGAAGATGTAGCAGCTGACGGCGAACCCTGGGCCGCACGGGACCGGCAAGAGAAATGGGGGCCTTAGAGGCCCCCTTCCTCATGGCCCCAGGGTAATGACGTATAAGATATATTATGTTAACTAGCCCTGGGGAAAACTGTGGAGAACTGTGGGGCTCGCTGCCAGTATCTGTTGTAAGGTGATGTGGTACCGCTGGTTGGAACTAGTCGGCCGGCGGGTGGAAAAGCGGCTTCAGATGCCTTCCCAAACTCCCCTGAACAGCAGACGGCCCTGGCCGCCAAGCCAGACCTCCTGGGCCCGACCGCCGACCAGCTCGGCCCGGACCAGGAGCTGGGGCCCTCCCCTGCTGCGGAACTTGAGCGGCAGCGAGGCCTCCCCCCGGGCTGCCAGGGCGATCGCGGCGGCCACGGTCCCGGTGCCACAGGCCAGCGTTTCAGCCTCGACGCCGCGCTCGTACGTTCGGATGGCCCAGGGCTCGCCGGCCGTCCCCGCCGCCACGAAGTTGACGTTGGCCCCGGCCTCACCGAGGCGCGGGTCGAACCGGAGGGCGCGGCCCCGGCCCGGGACGTCGACCCGCTCGATATCGTCCACCCGAACGATGAGATGCGGCACCCCAACCGTGCCCAACGCCTGCCAACGCTCGCCGGCCCCTGGCTCGAGGCCCGCTACCTCCGCGGGGATTGCGGCGTCCG
>JAKEHP010000439.1 GCA_022614955.1 Candidatus Methylomirabilota bacterium | reverse complement strand
CAGGACCTCGGTGGGGGCCTGGAGGTAGACCACGAGGTCGGGCTTGGGCACGCTCTCCGCGAGCAGCGAGTAGAGCTTCTCGTAGATGAGCAGCTCGCTGTCCTCGAGGTTCAGGTAGGCGAAGACCTTGCTCTTCTCGAAGAAGTAGTCGGAGATGGTGGCCTGGGTGAAGAGGCTGCGCTGGGTGAGCTCCTGCTGCTGACGGTAGCGGGAGAGGAGGAAGAAGAGCTCCACCTGGAAGGGCGCGCCCGGGGTCCCGTCGTAAAAGGGCTTGAGGAACGGGTTCTGTCCCCACTCCTCGAGCACGGTGGTGGCGTCCAGGCGCTCGGCCAGGCGCTCCACCACCGGGGTCTTGCCCACCCCGATCGCCCCTTCGACCGCGATGTAGTGGAAAGCCATCAGCTCCGGACTCCGGGAGTCCCCCCCGGCGGGGACGGAGGGGGACAAGGGGCGAAGAGGCGCTCCGGCAGGCGGGGATTGGGCAGGACTAGCCGGGGGCCGTCCCGGCGCTCGTCTCCATAAAAGAGGATGTCCACGTCTCGGGCGAGGAAGACGGAAGGGCGCATCTTCTCCCGCGCAGGTTAGCAGGAGGCGGCGAGCGGGAGCAACGCGCCGGGCTCTCTTGACACCCCCGGTGCACCCTCGCCATACTGAATGGCGGTTCATTCATCCATCGCCCGGAGCGAAACATGGCCCGGCCCAAGACGGAAGACAAGCGCAAGCGGATCCTGCAGGCGGCGGTGAAGGTCTTCGCCCGCAAGGGCTACTTCGCGGCCCGGGTCTCGGAGATCGCCAAGAAGGCCGGGGTGGCGGACGGCACCATCTACCTCTATTTCAAGAGCAAGGAGGACATCCTGGTCCGCCTCTTCGACGAGGTGATGGCGGAGCAGGCGGAGGAGATGGGGAAGGTCGTCCGCAACCTCCCCGCCGCCCCCGAGCGGCTGCGCGCGATCGCGGAGCGGCACCTCCGCGCCCTGGGCGGCAACCGCGACCTGGCCGTGGTCTTCCAGGTGGAACTGCGTCAGTCCACCCAGTTCATGGCGCGCTTCACCGCCTCCTGGCTGGGAGACTACTTCGCCCTCATCACGGACGTGATCGAGCAGGGCCAGCGCGAGGGAGTGCTGCGGGCCGACCTCAACAAGAAGGTGGCGACCAAGGCGTTCTTCGGAGCCTTGGACGAGATGGTGACCTCCTGGATCATCGGGGGTAAGGGCTATGATCTCGCCCAGCTCGCCGCTCCCGTGGTCGACCTGTTCCTGCGGGGGGCGGCGGTGTCGAAGAAGTCCGCCCCCGCGCGCCCGGCCCTGGCCGCGGTCGCTACGGGGCGAGGAGGAAGGTGATGGCGGT
>JAKEHP010000438.1 GCA_022614955.1 Candidatus Methylomirabilota bacterium | reverse complement strand
GATCGCCGGCAGCTTCTCGAGGCGCTCGGTCCCGCCCAAGTTGCGCCACCAGTGGGAACGATGGTCAGTGCGGGGACTTCAATCATCCAAGCGGCCCACGCGCTCGTCGCGGTGAAGAAGGTGGACTGGAACCAGGCCGCACCCGCTTTGCTGGGTTCCAAGCTTCGGGCCATTGCCGAGAAGGCGGGCTCGCTCGAGGCGCGGGCCCTTGGGGTGAAGGAGGCCCTCTCCGCGGTCGAGACGCGCCATACCGCCACCCTCGTGGGCTTCAAGAAGGCGGGGGGCTTCCTGGAGAAGGCGGCCTTCAAGGCGGGGATCGCCAGGGAGCTTTCGAAGCTCGCGCCGGGCAGTGCCGAGGGGTCGCTCCAGCGGATGGCGGCGGCCCGGCAGGAGCTGATGGGGGTCCGGCAGAACGCGGTGGAAGCGGAAGCGACGCTTCGGGATCTGGCCGCGAATGCGCCGCAGACGCCGTGGGCGCTCCAGGAGGTTCGGGCGATCCAGCGGACGGCGGGCTCGGTCTGGACGGAGCTGAGCCAAACGGAATCCCGGGGCCAGATGCTCTCGGCGATGGATGCCGGGGCAGGTCTCCTCGCCGAGGAGCCCGCGCCCGAGGTCCCGTCCGCGGGCTCCGAGGCGAGGATCTCGCCCGGTGCCGGGGCGGAGTCGGAGCTCACCGAAGAAGACCTCGCCCGCATCGGAACCGGCCTGGATCCGAACAAACCCTCGGTGCAGACGCACTGGTCGGAGCAGGTGGTGAACACCGTCTGCGAGCTTGGCCGGCAACAGGGTGGGGTGACGGACGAGCAGGGCGGCCGGAACTTCGAGCTGGCCAAGGTGGTCTTGGGGCCGGCGGACGGCCAGACGGGAGCGAAGCCGCTGGAGGCGGTGGACCTGGCGGCGGTCCTGAAGATGGCGGGGGTGGACCTGGCCAAGGTCGATCCGAACCAGCTTCAGTCGGCGGCGCGGTACGTGAGCGGAGCGACGGGCCTGGAGGACCAGCAACAGAAGCTCCGGAAGGCGATCGAGAACTTCCAGGTTCTGGAGAAGATCGGGCTGCCGAAGATGACCCGGCAGCAGATGGTGGACCAGCTCTGGGGAGTGGCGAAGGTCCCGGGACACGCGCTTTCGAAGCTGTCGGACGCGGAGGTGTCGAAGAAGCTCCAGGAAGTGCTGTCCGCGGTGAACGGGGGCCCCGGGAAGTCGGAGATCAAGATCGGGAAGCACAACCTGAAGCTGGAGGTGGGCCAGAACGGGGCGGTCGCCAAGTCTTCGTGCAAGAAGCCGGGCTTCTTCTCGAAGGTGTGGAGCGCGGTCAAGGTGGTGACGCCGATTGCGCTCACCGTACTGAGCTTCATCCCCGTCACGGCTCCTTTCGCCCGGGCGGCGCAGGGTGTCATTTCCCTGGTCCAGGCGATTAAGGCCAAGAGTGTCCTGGGGATTGCGGCGGCGGGGGCGGCGTTGTTCGGGGGCGCGTCGAAATTGGCGAGATGGGCGCAAACAGCCTCCCGTGCTTTGCAGGGGGTGTCCCAGATCAAGAGCGGGAACTGGATGGGGGGCCTGGCGAGCCTCGGGAGCGTGGTGGGGTCGACGCTGAAGGGGGTGTCGGGGACTCTGGGGAAGATAGCGGACAAGCTGGACCAGGTGTCCTCGAAGGCGTCGGCGGTGGGGGCGGGGGTAGCGTCCTTCGAGGCGTACAAGAGGGCGAGCCAGGCCGTAAGCGAAGCGAAGGAGGCCTTGCAGGCGGCCCAGGCCTCGGGGGACACGCGTGCGATTGCGGCGGCCCAGAAGGCGCTTTCGCAGGCGGAGACGCAGAAGCGTGCGGCGCTGACCGGGGGTGCGGCGGGGGCGGCGACGGCGGCCTCGGCGTTGGCGGGCAGCCGGAGCCTGTTTAGGGGCCAGAGCGAGGCGGTGCGACCGGCGCAGACGGCTTTGGAGAGGAACCTGCAGTTTGCCT
>JAKEHP010000065.1 GCA_022614955.1 Candidatus Methylomirabilota bacterium | reverse complement strand
GTTGATGCCCACCCGTACCGTCATGTGTCCGCTCCTTCCGCCGTGCCGTCGCCTCGAGGCCCTCGGCCCACCCGGCGACCGGTCGTGAAATTGGAGCCGATCGTGACAGCAGACATTTCAGGTGTCTATTGATATTTTTCCTCAGACACTTCATATTATCTTAACTTTTTGGCCGGATGGGTCGGGCCACGGCGAGGGATCACCCTCGGCGCCATCCGGCGGCGATCAGCTCCTCCACGAACAGGCGGGGGGTGGGGCCGAGGGCCTCGTCGGCCCGGCTGACCAGGTGCCAGGCCCGCTCCAGGGGCAACGGGCCGTGGGTCCACTCCTCGAGGGTTCCGGCCGACAGGTCGGCGCTCACCGCGTCCCGGGAGATGAGCGTGACCCCCAGTCCGATGCGGACGCTCCGCACGATGGCCCCGTTGGAGCCGACGGTGAGGACCCGGGGCGCCAGGTCGAGTTGGGCGAACACTTCGTCGGCGGTGGCCCGGGTCCCCGACCCCGGCTCCCGCAGCAGCCACGTGGCCTGGGCCAGGTCGGCACGCGACACGGAGCGGCCGGGTCGCTTGCGCTCCCGGCCGGCCGAGGGCCGCCGGGCGGCCACGACCACCAGCTGGTGGGGCAGCCAGGCCAGCGACGAGGCCCGGGCCGGGGGCCGGCCTCCGATGGCCAGGTCCACCTCGTGGTGGGTGAGCAGCTCCCAGACGCGTTGGCGGTTCTCCACCTGGAGGGAGATGTCGGCCCCCGGATGGCGGGCCAGGAAGACGGCAAGCAGGTCGGGGACGAGGTGCTCCCCGGCGCTGGTCACGGCGGCCAGCCGGAGCCGGCCGAGCCCGGGCTCGCTCGCTCCGGCGGCGGCCGCCACCGCCTCGTCGGACAGGCCGATGATCCGCCGGGCGTAGCCGGCGAAGATCTCCCCGGCCTCGGTGAGGCGCAGGCCCCGCCCCTCCCTGGACACCAGCGCCACCCCGACCTCCCGCTGCAGGGCGGCCACCGCGGCGGACACGGCCGGCTGGCTGACCACCAGGCGGTTGGCCGCCGCCCGCCCCGAGCCGGTATCGGCCAGGGCCACGAACGTGCGCAGCTGCCCGAGCGTCACGACTCTCCCCTCCGAACAGTGAATTGTTCTCTGAAGACTACCCCGAGAAGTCTCAATAGACAGATGAAGCGTCTGATGTCACGATCTGCCCGTCGAATCACCTCTGACCCCGGAGGAGGACGGGTTGACGATCGTGC
>JAKEHP010000437.1 GCA_022614955.1 Candidatus Methylomirabilota bacterium | reverse complement strand
CCCCCGGCGATGGTGGACGAGGCCGTGGAGCCCTTCTTCGCCGATCCGGCCCTGGAGATGGGGACGGTCTGCCGGGCGATCGAGGACCCGCGGGACCTGGCCGATCCCAACGTGGTCAAGGTGGTCCGGGACCTGGACGGCTACGCCCTCTACTTCTCCCGGGCGCCGATCCCCCACAGCCGGGGTGGGCAGGGGGGGCCGGGGGAGCGGCCCTGCAAGCACATCGGCCTCTACGTGTACCGGCGCGCTTTTCTGTTCCGGTTCACGGCCTGGAAGCCGACGCCGCTGGAGGAGGCGGAGCGCCTGGAGCAGCTCCGCGCGCTGGAGCACGGGGTGCGGATCAGGGTGGTGGAGACGCGGTACGACTCGGTGGGCGTGGACACGCCCGACGATCTGGCGCGGGTGCAACGCGTACTCAACGAGAGGAGGGCATGGACACCAAATTCATCTTCGTGACGGGTGGAGTCCTCTCGTCCCTGGGGAAGGGACTGGCCTCGGCCTCCATCGCGTCCCTGATGGAGGGGCGGGGGTTCCGGGTGACACTCCTCAAGATGGATCCCTACATCAACGTGGACCCCGGGACCATGAGCCCCTTCCAGCACGGGGAGGTCTTCGTCACCGACGACGGGTCCGAGACCGACCTGGACCTGGGCCACTACGAGCGGTTCACCACGGCGGTGCTTTCGAAGGTCAACAACGTCACGACGGGCCAGATCTACCACGCGGTCATCACCAAGGAGCGCCGCGGCGATTACCTGGGCGGGACCGTCCAGGTCATCCCCCACATCACCGACGAGATCAAGCGGGCCGTCCACCGGGTCGCCAAGGGAGCGGATGTGGTCATCGTGGAGGTGGGGGGTACGGTGGGCGACATCGAGAGTCTGCCGTTCCTGGAGGCCATCCGCCAGTTCCGGGCCGACGTGGGACGGGACAATGCCGTCTTCATCCATCTCACCCTGGTCCCCTACATCCCGACGGCGGGCGAGCTGCGCGTGCTGCGCGGCACGAGCGCGGCCTCGAAGGCAGCCCGCCCACCGGGCGCTGCGGCCCTCGAGTTGTCCGCAGACACGGCCTTTCACCTGGCCGTCGCCCGTTCCCGGCTGGCGGAGCGGATGGAACGAT
>JAKEHP010000064.1 GCA_022614955.1 Candidatus Methylomirabilota bacterium | reverse complement strand
CTTTCCTGGGATGCGCCTGGTGGTGCGCACGGCGGGCGAGCCCGCCGAGATGATCGAAGCGGTGCGCCGTGCCGCAGCCTCCGTCGATTCCGATCAGGGGCCGATCGATCTCCGGCCGATGTCGGAAGTACTCTCAGGATCGATTTCCCGCCCCCGCTTCTACGCCGTCCTCATGACGGTATTCGGGGCCCTGGCCCTGTCGCTGGCGGCGCTGGGGGTATACGGCGTGGTGGCGCATTCCGTCTCGGGGCGCACCCGGGAGATCGGCATCCGGGTGGCCCTCGGAGCGCTGCAGCGGGACGTGATGCGGCAGGTGCTCCTCGAGACCCTCGTCCCGATCGCCGTCGGAGTGGCGCTGGGCGTGGCGGGGGCGTGGTCGCTGGCGCGGGCGATCTCGGGCCTGCTCTACGGAATCACTCCCGGTGACCCGGCGACGATCACGGCGACGGCCCTCCTGCTGTTGGGGACTTCGATATTAGCGTCTTTCCTTCCGGTGCGCCGCGCGGCCAAGGTGGACCCGGTGACGGCACTCCGATCGGAATGAGGCGATCCTCCGGCGCGCCGGGCGACGAGGTGGATCCGATTTCGGTGCTGAGAGGCGAACGAGCTTCGCCTATATATAGATGATAGAGGGGGAGCCCCCCAGCTTTGTAATGGATGGGGCGATTCACCCCATGCAAGCGACGACTTCTACCCCCCCAAGGGCAGAGCCCCGCAAGCCGGTGCGGGCCCGTTCGGGCCCGCCGGCCTGCGGGAAGTGTAGGCCCGCATTCCTCGCCGGCTCCTCGGCAGCCGGGAGGAGTGGCTACGGAGGCGGACGTGTCGCGTGCGCGCCGATTGGGATCTGACTTAGACTAGGGATCACCATGAAAAACCTGGACGGCGGAGTTCCCCGCGTTCTGATCGCGGACGATCAGTCGGATGTCCTGGTGTCACTCCGCCTGCTTCTCAAGAGCGAGGGGTATCGGATCGAAACAGCGTCCTCCCCGGCGGGGGTGATGGCGCTCCTGGACACGGAGGATTTCGACGTTCTCCTGATCGATTTGAACTACGCCCGGGACACCACTTCCGGGCTGGAGGGGCTCGACCTGCTCACCCGCATCCAGACCCTGGACAGCACGCTGCCCGTGGTGGTGATGACCGCCTGGGGAAGCGTCGAGCTGGCAGTGCAGGCGATGCGCCGCGGCGCGCGGGATTTCGTCCAGAAACCCTGGGAAAACGAGCGGCTCCTGGCGATCCTGCGCACCCAGGTGGAGCTGGGCCGGGCGTTGCGCAAAGGGAGGTTACTGGAGGCCGAGAACCTG
>JAKEHP010000001.1 GCA_022614955.1 Candidatus Methylomirabilota bacterium | reverse complement strand
GGGTGGCCTCGTCGAACGGACGGGGCTCCATGGGGTCGCGCAGGTCCAGCACGATGCCGCCGCCGGCCTCGCCGAACTGCTCCAGATCGAAAGGGCGGGGCTGGCCTCCGGTGACGACTCCCGGGAGGATGTGGCAGGCATTGGGCACGTCGGAGAGTGCTTCGTAGGCGGTTGGCATGGGGCGAAAGGTAGTGGGGGAGAGCTTGAAGGGGAGGATTGGAGTCGAGGGTCGAGGGTCTAGCGTCGGGGATTCCGCTCCGGCCGGTAGATGATGACTCGGGCCCGCTCCAGCGTGATCAGCCCTCCGCCGATCATCCGGTCCAGCTCGGGGAGGATCGCCTGGATCTTCTCCTCCGTCTCCACGCTCTCGATCACGATGGGGAGGTCGAGCGACAGCCGGAGCACCTTCTCGGTGTGGATCCCGGCGCTCGCCCCGAACCCCATGATGCCCCGGAACACCGTCGCGCCCGCGAAGCCACGCTGCCGCAGCAGGTGGACGATCGCCTCGTAGAGCGGCTTCCCCTCGTGCTTATCCCGCTCGCCGATGTGGATCCGCATGAGCGTCCGCTCGCCGGTCACGATCCCTCCCCGGCCGAGATCAAGCCCCGCGCCGCGAGCAGGCCCGCCAGCGTGGCCCCCAGCGACAGCACCAGGCTGAGCGCGACGTAGGCCGCGGCCCGGCTCCACTGGCCGTCCTCCAGCAGGGCCACGGTCTCGTAGCTGAAGGTGGAGAAGGTGGTGTATCCGCCGCAGAAGCCGATGGTGAGGAGCCCACGAACTTCGGGCGTGAAGGTCGGTGTCTCCAGCGCGTAGCGAAGCAGCAGGCCCAGGAGGAAGGACCCGGTGACGTTGACCACCAGGGTGCCCGCCGGAAACCCGGCCCCGGCGGCCTGCTGGACCAGCCCTCCGAGCAGATAGCGGCTCACCCCGCCCAGGGCGCTGCCGATGGCGATGTACCAGAGCATGCTACAAACTATCGGATCGCGGCCCCCACCGCCCGGCGGCCCCGGACCCCCCGATATAGATTTCCGCCGTGCTCCGCCTCGCCATCGCGCAGCTCAGGCCCCGCAAGGGGGCGTACGACGAGAACCTCTGCCGGCTCGGCGCCATGTTCCGGGAGCTCGCCGGATGGGACGAGCCGCCCGACGTCGTG
>JAKEHP010000063.1 GCA_022614955.1 Candidatus Methylomirabilota bacterium | reverse complement strand
GTACCACTTGTTCTCGCACTCGAAGCAGAAGAGGGCACCGGGCTTGGCCACCCGGGCCATCTCGGCCAGCATCGCCTCGTAGTCGGGAATGTGGCCGATCACGTCCCCCAGGGAGAGAATGCAGTCGCAGGTCGCATCCCGGAGGCTCAGATGGGTGACGTCCCCCACCAGGAGCTGGACGTTTCGCAGGCGCCGGGCCTGCACCTTTTTCCCCGCGACCTCGATCGCCTCCGGAACCAGGTCCACCCCGATCACCCGGCGGCAAAAGTTGGCGGCGTAGAGGACCTGGCTGCCGGTTCCGCACCCGGCGTCGAGGACCGTGTCGAAGGGGCCTCCAAAGCGCCCCTCCTGGAAGACCTCCCGGAGGCAGCGGGCAAAGAGTTGATAGAGGTTGACGAAGTAGGCCTCCCGCCGCCCATCGTACTCGTAGGAGATGTCGGCATAGAATTCCCGGACCTCCTCGAGGTGGGGACGCTCGTCGGGGATCTTCATGCGGGCGCGACACCGCTCCCCGGCGCGGGCCGGCGGTGCGACGCAGGCGACAGGTGACTCACGCGGGCAGGTGCTTGGTGAGCAGGCGTTCGTACTCGGCGAGCGGAACCGCGCCCACGATGGGCGCCTCCGACCCGATGACGACGGTGGGGATCGCCGAGACCCCAAGCGTGTGGACGGCGTCGAAGTACTCGGCGAGGACCGCCTCCCGGAGGCCCGGGGCCTCGAACTCGGCCAGGAAGCGCTCAATTGGCAGGCCGGCCTGCCGGATGACCTCGACGACTTCCTCCCGGTTCCCGATGTTCACGCCCTCCTCGAAGAAGGCTCGGAACAGCGCCAGGTGGGCCGCCTCGAAGGCGTCGGGGCCGAGGCGCGCGGCGGCCTTCGCCGCCTGCTGGGCCGGGAGGCTCGTGGTGGGAAAGTCCTCCCGGCTCCACATCCGGAAGGTGATCCCCACGTCGGCGGCCGAGGCGGAGGCCCGCTGCCAACCGGCCTCGCGGTAGGTTCCCTTGAAGCGAGCTGTGGGGTCAGGGTGCGGCCGGAGGCAGAAGGCCCGCCGCTCCAGCCGGACCTTCCCTCCGTGCCTGGCGGCGAGGCGCTGCAGCCGGACCGCCGCAGGGTAGCACCAGGGTCAGAGGTAGTCGGAGAACTCCAGAATATGGACTGGTGAGGCCAGCATCTCGGGCGGAAGCCTAGCACCGATGCGACAGTCGGGCAAGGGTCAGGGGCGCGCCTCCGCCAGATCGGCTCTATGGCGCCCCGTTTCCCTGGGCATCGCAGGAGGCCTCGCATGAGTCAGGTTGAGATCCTGTTCCTGGGATCCGGGGACGCTTTCGGGAGCGGTGGACGGTTTCAGACCTGCTTCCACGTGCGGGCTGAAGCCACACAGTTCCTCATTGACTGCGGCGCCTCCTCGCTCATCGCGATGAAGCGGTTCGGCGTGGATCCGTCCCTCCTGGACGTCATCCTGCTCTCGCACCTGCACGGCGATCACTTCGGCGGGCTCCCGTTCCTTATCCTGGACGCCCAGTTCAGCCGTCGCACGCGCCCACTGATTGTGGCCGGGCCACCGGGAGTGGAAGCCAGGGTCCGCGACGCGATGGAGGTGCTGTTCCCCGGCTCATCTGCCGTTCAGCGGAAGTTCATCGTGCAGTTCGCCGAGCTGGCCGAGGAGAGCGAGACCGTCCTCGGACCGCTCTCGGTGATCCCCTACCGCGTCGTCCACCCGAGCGGGGCCCCGTCATTTGCGTTACGGGTCACCTGCGGGGGGAAGGTGATCGCCTACTCCGGAGATACGGAATGGACGGATGCCCTGGTAGAAGCCGCGCGGGGGGCGGACCTGTTCATCTGCGAGGCGTACTCCTTTGAGAAGAAGGTCAAGTACCACCTCGACTACCGAACCCTGATGGACAAGCGGATGCGGCTCGGATGCCGCAGGCTCATCCTGACCCACATGAGCGGCGACATGTTGGAGCGCCTCCAGGACCTTGACGTAGACTCCGCCGAAGATGGCAAGCGTGTCGTCGTGTGAGACGAATCACCTGCGGCGGCCGGGCAAGGGTCAGGGGCGCGCCTCCGCCAGGCCGTAGGAGATGCGCACCCGAAGCCAACCCGGGACAGCAGGGAGGGGCGCCGCCCGCCGAACCGTCTCGAGCGAGGCCGCATCCAGCAAAGAAAACCCCGAGGAGGCTGCCACTTCCGCGGCGGCCACGGCCCCATCGGGGCCAATCCGGAACCGCACGGCGACGGTCCCACGATGGCCGAGGCGGCGCGCCTCCTCCGGGTAGCGCTTCGCCGCTTCGATGCGTCTGAGTATGTAAGCGAAGGCCCCGTCGCGGCCGGTCCCGGCACCCAGGCCGCCGGTCCCTGTCCCTTCCCATAGAGCGTCCGTCCCGCCCCCCGGGCCGAGCCCACCACCCTTTGCCCGCGCGAGGGCCCCGCCAATCCCCACGGTCCCTCCGCCCCCCTCCCCGGTGAATCCCCCACCGTCGGGTGCCGCGGCTTCTCCCTCGGGGCCCCCGGCGGCGCTCCCCGCGGCCGCCGGTCCCTGCCCGCGAAGAGCCGCTGCCGTGACCGGCGAACCTTGCGGGACATCGAAACCCGACGCGGTACCAGGGGACAGGTCGGGCGCCGAGGCCTTCGGGCCCTCGGCTGCCAGGGGACCCACGAAGGCGCTGGGGACTGCAGCCGATGGGGCGGGAGGCGGCGCGGGGAGCGGCCCCGGAGGGGTGGCACCAGGACGAGGAGCGGCGGGAGGCTCCGGGCCCACACGCGGAGGCTTCCCCGCTGTTGGATCAATGGATGGCGCGTTCGAGGCCGCCGGCCCGGCAGGGGAAGTGGCTCGCCGTGCCTCCTGGGCTCGCGAACCTGCCGTGCGGCCCACGGCAGCGGGCGCGCGCGCGAGAGGCCGGCCGGCCCCCGTGGGGGCACCCGCCGTGTTGCTCCCCCCCTCACCCGCCCCGGGCCCGTCCTCGGCCTCCAGCGAGACAAGGCGGACCTCGAGCGCCGCCGGCCTCGGCAGGGCTCGGGGGAGCGCGAGGGCGAGGAGCCCGAGGAGCGCTGCGTGCAGCAGCAGAGAGGTCGCGAGGGGGCCGCGTAGGCTACCCGACCCTTTTCGACTGACCCTTTCTGGCTCCATTGCACCTCATCAGAAGTTGGCCTCGAGGCCCACCAGGTAGGTCAGGCCGAGCGCCGGGAACCCCAGGGCCTCGTCGTACTGCTTGTC
>JAKEHP010000436.1 GCA_022614955.1 Candidatus Methylomirabilota bacterium | reverse complement strand
TGGAGAGGGGGTGTCCCGCGTGGAGGATCCGAGCCACACCTTCCTGGCCGAGATCCACTTCCTGCGCGACCTGGCCGCCCGGGTTGCCCAGAGCTACCCCCTCTCCGGCCCCCTCACCGTGGACCTCGTCCGCAACACCGGGGAAGAGGACCCGATCTACCGTCTCACTCTGGCGGTGGGGGAGGGAAAAAATCCATTCGGGTCCGTGGCCATCACGGAGCCCATGCTGGCCCACTGTCGGAGTGACCTGGATATCCAGCGCGAGCTGACCTCCCGCATCATGTCGGCCATCGAGCTCGGCCTGCGGGTCGCGCCCCGCTCCGAGGAGGCTCCCGGCCCCGCGTTCCGGGTGCGGGACCCCCGGTTCCCTCTGGCGGTGCCAGTCCGGATCACGGTCCAGGGGGTGCCCGAGACCCCCGCACCCCGCCGCCTCGAGGGGCTCACGGCGAACGTCAGCGAGGGGGGCGTGGCCCTGGACCTGCCGGACCGCCTGGAGCCCTGGACCCCGCTCTCGCTGCGGGTGGAGGCGGAGGGTGGGCCAGTGGTGCTGGAGGTCCTGGTCGTCTGGGCCGCTGAGCCCGCCGCGGCCCGCAGCCCGGTCCGCCACGGCTGCATCATCGTCACCATGGATCCGGACCAGCGGGAGACCTGGCGCCGGCTCCTCCGGACGTTCGGGTACCAGCGCCCCTACACGCGGCGCCACCCCCGCTACCCCCTCGCCGCTCCCGTCCGCTGCAGCGTCGAGGCGATCCCGGCTGCCCTGGAGGGGGAGGCGGAGAACGTCGGCGCGGGCGGGCTCCTCGTCCGGCTCCCGCTGGCCCTCACGGTGGGAGCGTTAGTGCAGGCCGCCCTTCGGCTCGGCGGCGCCGTCCTGGAGCGTCCCGCCCGCGTGATCTGGGTGCTGGGCGCGACGGGCGACGACGGCCGACGCATCTACCGCCACGGCCTGGAATTCACCGGCGAGCCGCTCCCCCGGGACGTGGTGCTCCAGTTCTACCGGGTGGGCCAGATGGAGGGGGGCGGGCGGCGGGGGGTCGTGTGAGCGCGTGGGGTCCGGCGGTGAGCGGTCGGGCCGGGACCCCGGGGCGGCGCCGGTTCCCCCGGTTCGAGCTCTATCTCCCCACAGTCATCTGGTCCTGGGGACGGGAGCTCCCCGGAAAGGCCAAGGACCTGGGCGAGGGCGGTCTCAAGCTCCTCCTGGCGGAGGGCCTGCCCGTCGGGACCGGCGGCACCCTTCGCCTCGAGGGGGGGACCGAGACCGTGCACGCGACGGCGCGGGTCGTCTGGCTCGGCTCTCCGGAGGTGAGCGACCTGGGCGCGCGCCTTGTCCCCCATGGGCTGGTGTTTCCCACGCCGTTACGCCGGGGGACCGTGGAGGCGCTGGTCACCGCGCAGATCCGGCTGGGGACGATCCTGGCCCGTCCCCGGGCCTCCGTCCGCCTCCCGGTGGAATACCAGATCACCGCGCCGGCCATCGCCGCCTACTGCCTCAACATCAGCGAGGGGGGCATGTTCATCCGGACCCCCGACCCGGCGCCCCCGAACAAACAGATCCTCGTCCGCTTCCGCCTTCCGCACCTGGACCGAGAGTTCCGGGTCCGCGGCCGGGTGGTGTGGAGCAACCCCACACCGGTGGCCAACCCGTTTCCGCCGGGGATGGGGGTCCAGTTCCTGGGCCTGGAGGAAAAGACCTCCCGCCTCCTCGGGGACTACGTGGAGCGGCTCCTCGCCCGGCGGGGCGGCGACGCGGAGGTGCTCCCGCCCTGGTTCGCCGACCCGGAGGAGCCTGGGAAAGGACGATGAGATGAGGGCCCCTCCCGTGGCCCTCGCCTTCCTGCTCGTCGCCCTCTGCGGAGCCGCTGCCCCTCCCCCCTTCCAGAGAGCCCTCCCCGGCTACCGCTTCCAGTTCCCCCGCGACCACGCGGC
>JAKEHP010000435.1 GCA_022614955.1 Candidatus Methylomirabilota bacterium | reverse complement strand
ATCGAAGCATCGGCATATGGCGGGTGCCAGCGGCGGGCGGGACGCACCGGCTCGTGATGCGGTTCGAGGATCCGTCCCGGCCGTGGCACCCGTTCGGCTTCCGGGTGCACGGCGGGAGGTTCTACTTCACCGTCGGCGACCGGCAGAGCGATATCTGGACGACGGAGGTGGGGGACTCGCGATGAGCCCCCTCGCGGAAGCCCTCCGGGATCGCTATGTGCTCGAGCGCGAGCTCGGCCGCGGCGGGATGGCCACGTCGGGGCAATAGGGCCGGAGCAGCGAATTGACGCGGATTTCACGACCCCCCGTTTTCGTGGGGTGGGGGTCTCGCGTCCCTTGATGGAGGAGGGTCCCCATGTGCAGTAAGTCCGTCATCACACTGCTGGTCGGTATGACCGGCATTGCCGGCGCGCAGGAAGCCCCGGTGCGGGTGTACCCCGGCGAACGCCTGGTGTCGCTCACGGCCGGCGTGGGCAACGCCATGGGCTGGTTCGGTGCGCAGGGTGAGCGCTATCTCCTGGACGAGCGCCTCTCGATCTTCGTGGGCCTGGGGTACACGCCCCAGATCGACCCGGGCGATCCCACCGGTCCCACCTTCGCCGCCGGACTCCGGAGCTTCACCTCCGGCCTCAGGCACCGCTTCTTCATGGAGGCCTCGGCCTCGCAACTGATTGTGGAGCCGGTAGGCGCCGACGGCGGCCGGCGGCTGTACGGGCCGGGACTTCAAGGGGGATATCAGTTCGTCCCCGCCGGCGGGTTCACCCTGATGGCGTCGGTCGGTGCAGGGTACGCCCTGGGGGTCCCTCGCGGGGGAGATCCGTGGGCCACCCAGGTCGGACTCGGCCTGGGCTACACCTGGCGACGACCGGCCCGGGTCTCCGGGCCGTTGGACCGGCGGCGGATGTAAGCGCCTCCTTAGGGCGCTCGACTGCTTGCGAGCGCCCCGCCTCGCCGGTATGCTTTTCGACTCTCCACCTAGAGCCCACACCCGGAAGATCCGTCAGGGTCGTCCACCAAGTCTCTCGGGCAACGAGCTCCGACGCCACGACCGCGTCTTCAGTCGCCGCTCTCCAGGGTAAGCCCCGCCCCGCT
>JAKEHP010000434.1 GCA_022614955.1 Candidatus Methylomirabilota bacterium | reverse complement strand
GGCGGCTGGTGGCTCGTCTGGGCCATCAACCCCCTCATGTTCCACGACTTCCTCCTGGAGAATGTCCTCACCGTGGTCGCCGCCGTCCTCGTCATCGGGACCTACCGGCGCTTCCGCCTGAGCAACATCTCCTACACCCTGATTTTCGTCTATATGTGCCTGCATACCGTCGGGGCCCACTACACGTACGCCCTGGTCCCATACGACCAGTGGTTCCGAAGTCTCTTCGGGATCTCCCTCACCGAGCTCTTCGGATTCCGCCGCAACCACTACGATCGCCTGGTCCACTTCTCCTTCGGCCTCCTCATCGCGTACCCGATCCGGGAGCTCTTCCTCCGGATCGCGAACGTGCGGGGCGCCTGGGGGTATTACCTGCCCCTGGACGTCACGATGTCCTTCAGCATGCTCTACGAGCTCCTCGAGTGGGGCGCGGTCGCTCTGTTCGGCGGGGAACTGGGGACCGCTTACCTGGGGACGCAGGGGGACGAGTGGGACGCCCACAGGGACATGGCCCTGGCCACGTTCGGGGCGGTGCTCTCGATGAGCACGACCGCCTTCATCAACTGGAAGTATTCGAAGCGCTTCGGCGAGGAGTGGTGGGAGAGCCTGACAATCAAAGAGCCTCGGCCGCTGGGAGAGGTGAAGCTCCGGGAGCTGTTGGAAGAGCGCCGGGGCGCCCCGCCCGCCGAAGACGAAGAGAGGTCCGAGTGATCCGCGCCGGTCCAGACGCGCAGGTTCTGGCCGTGGGACCGATAGCCGCAAGCGGGGCCGGCTGGATGTCTGAGACGCCCGGCAGGACCGGCGGAGGGAGGGCCTGATGCATACCGTTGCGGTCCTAGTGCTCGCGCTAACCCTCGCGGGGTGCGCCGCCTCGACACCCGTCCTCTACCCGAATGCCCATCTCAGCCGCGTCGGCCAGCCGCAGGCGCAGCGGGACATCGTGGAGTGCAGGCAGTTTGCCGACCAGTACGTCGCGTCAGGGGGGGCGGGCGCCGTGGCCGGCAGCACCGCCGTGGGGGGAGGAGCCGGGGCGGCCATCGGGGCGGCGGGCGGGGCCGTCCGGGGCAGCCCGGGGACCGGGGCAGCGGTGGGGGCGGCTACCGGGGCGACCGCGGGATTCCTCCGCGGCCTCTTCAAGGCCAGCGAGCCGAGCCCGGTCTATAAGAACTTTGTCAACCACTGCCTCCGGGAGCGCGGGTACGAGCCGGTGGGCTGGCAGTAGAGTTCCGACCGGCGGGGCCGGCGGGGCCGGCGGGGGCCGCCCGGATGGGCTGGTGCCGGGGGCGGGAGTTGAACCCGCATGGACGCGAGGCCCGGGGGATTTTGAGTCCCCTGCGTCTGCCAGTTCCGCCACCCCGGCGCTGGGGCATTCCCTTCTAGCACCGGAGCCGGGGGATGTCAACGCGGGCGGGCGCGGCAGCGGGCGACGGCCGCAGCCGGTGGCCTCACTTCCAGACTTTGGCCTTCACCAGAGCCGCCTCGGCATTCTTCCGGGCGGCGGTCTCCTGTTCCAGCTTCTTCTCCGTCTCTGCCAGCTTCACCCTCAGTTCCTGATTCTCCATCCCGAGCTTCGACTTCACCTCGGCGACTTCCCGCTCGAGG
>JAKEHP010000062.1 GCA_022614955.1 Candidatus Methylomirabilota bacterium | reverse complement strand
TGGTGGCCCCAACGGGGATCGAACCCGTGTTTCGGCCTTGAGAGGGCCGCGTCCTAGACCGCTAGACGATGGGGCCGGGTGGCTGCGGGACGAGGACTCGAACCTCGACGACCTGATCCAGAGTCAGGCGGACTACCATTATCCGATCCCGCAGTACGGCTTGGTGGCGGGCGCTCCCGCGGTTACCCCCGGCGATGGCCGGAGGCTGCGGCGGAAGACGGGCGGTATTATAACCGCTCCCCCCGGAAACTCAAGGGGTTTTTGCCTCCTGTGCGCAATTGAGCAGTAACGGACCTGGTCGCGCCGGGATTGCGTCCGGGTGCGGCCTCCGGGGTCTCCCGGACACCCGGAAGGCGTCGTGGACCACCGTGTGACCGGTGCCCCCTCAGAGCTGGCCGAAGAAGGCGAGATACTCCGCCTTGAGGACGCGTTCCAGCATCAGGAGCAGGATCGCCCCGGGGACCATGAGGACCAGCGCCGTCACCGAAGCAATCTGCAGCTCATACCCGACGCTGGCCGTGTACATGTACACCGGGAGCGTCGTGATAAAGGGGGCCCCGACGAGTAACGTGCCCGTGAACTCATCCAGCGAGTAGAGGAACACCAGCAGGGCGCTGGCGACCACGCCGGGCACTGCCAGGGGGAGGCTGATGCCGACGAACGTCCGCGTGAGCGAGGCGCCCAGGTTCATGGCAGCCTCCTCCAGCTCACCGGGGATGGACCGGAAGACGGCCGTCATCGTCCAGACGGCAAACACCAGTGCCCCCACCAGGTGGATCAACACGACCCCCGCCATCGTCCCTGCCAGACCGAAGCGGTAGAACTCCCGTGTTGCGCTGGCAAACACGGGCAGTTGGGGAAAGGCCTGGGGCAGGAGAAAGGCGAGCAAGACCAGGGTCCGCCCCGGGAAGCGGAGGCGGGCCAGGGAGTACCCGAGGGGCACTGCCAGAAGGAGCGCCAGCGCCGTCACGATCACCGCGATCACCACACCCCGCTGGAGCGGTTGCAGGAAGTCCCCGGTGAGCATGCGGGACCAGTAGCGCAGGCCCACCACCTGCGGGAGCGAGCTGGGCCAGTTCCACCGCTGCGCCAGCGACCAGATGACCAGGCTGGAGAGGGGACCCAGGATGACGAAAAGGGCCCCGGCCAGGGCGACGGCCCTGGCCGCCACCCCCGCAAGGCTTCGCTGGCCTGGCTGGCGGTCTCCCACGCTTCGCCTAGCGGGTAAGGTTTCGGACATAGACCAGGGCCGCCCCGGAGGCAAGCAGATACGCGACGACGCCGAGGGCGCTGGCCGTGGCGTAGTCGCCGTGCTGTCCGAACCGGTAGTACACGTCAATCATGAGCATCTGGGGCCCACTTCCCCGCCCCATCATCAGCGGGATGGAGAAGGAGGCCAGCATCGAGGCAAAGACCAGGATGCAGGCCACGGCGATGGAGGGAGCCGCCATGGGAACCAGGATGTCCTTCGTCTGCCGCAGGACGCCGGCCCCGAAGTTCCGGGCTGCCTCCAGGTACGCCTCGTCCACGGCGCGGAACGCCCCGAGGAAGAGGAGCGCCGCCAGGCCCAGGTGCTTCCAGGCGAGGGCCAGGGTCAACCCGACCCAGGAGGATGCCAGGGACGGCGGGTGGTCTGGATCGAGGATCCCGAGGGGCAAGAGGAGCCCGTTCAGCGTCCCGTGGGGGGCCAGGAAGACCCGCATAGCGTGCCCCACGACGACGAAGGGGACGAAGAGCGGGACCTTCAGCAAGAACTCCACTGGGGCGAAGGCGTGGACCCGCAGGAACCCGCACACCGGCACTCCGACCAGAAGGGTGAGGGCCAGCCCCGCCGCCGCGACCCCCAGGGTGAAGGCGACATCCTGCCGGTAGAGGCGGTACACCAGCGCGTAGTTCTCCAGGGACAGCACGCCTTCGTGGACGAAGCTCGTCCCCACCGACGCGGCAAAGGGATAGAGGAAGGCAAACCCCAGGACCGCGAGCGCGGGCACGCACAACCCGATCCACAGGAGGCGCTCGCCGCCCCGGAGGGCGTGGATGTCGGTCCTGGAGGCCATCTCTCGATCACCCGATTGCGTGGGAGGTCCGGGAAAACGGAGGGGAGGGTTGGCACCCTCCCCTACACCGGTCATGCCCCTGGGCCCGTTTGGGGGCGCCGAGCTCCCCAGAACGCCCCTACCGCACGATCTCTTCGTACGCCAGCAGGATGGCATTGAAATACTCGCCAATGGGCATCTGCCGCGAGTATTTCGCCAGGTCGTCGGGCGTCACATCCTTAAACAGCAGGTCCTTGGCCTTGGGGGACAGCAACGGGAGCACGCGCGCGGCGTCCACCCCAGGGTACCACCCGAACCGCTCCACGATCACGCGGGCCTGCACCTCCGGCTGGGAGACGTGATCGATGTACTTTGCCGCCCAATCGCGGTTCGCCGCCTCGCGGGGTACGACCAGATACAGGGGATAGATGGGCAACCCCGGGCTGATCATGACAGGCGTGACGGTGGGGTCCATCCGGCCCTCATTCTTCCAGGCCACGAGCTGGTCGATCCACACCGCCCCCATCCAGATCTCCCCGCGGTTCAGCGCGTCCAGGGTACCCGCGTTGCCCGAGGTGATGACCACGTCCTTGTTGAAGTCTCGCAATTCCTCCACGGCCTTTCGCCACATCGGTTCCTTGCTCTTGTCGAACGGCCCCTGGGTGAAGGCCTGGTACTGCCCCGTCTTCCAGTACACCCAGCCCACGGTGAAACCCTGGCCGCTGACGCCCCCCTTGATCCCGTTGTACGCGAACTTTTTCGGGTTGGCCTTGACCCAGGCCACCAGGTCCTCGAAGCTCTTGGGGGGCTTTGCGACGGACCTGGGGTTGTAGGCGATGGCGATCTGGTTGTGGAACATCGGCACCACGTAGCCGTCCACCTCGACGCCGAAGGCCCGCTTCGTCTCGGGGCCCGTGACCAGCCTGGCCGCCTCGATGCCGGGGACGTACTTGTGCAGCAGCCCCTCGCGGACCAGCTGCGACGCTACGATCATGCTCACCAGGGCGACGTCAATATCCCAGTTCTTCCGCCCGGCGTCGTGCTGGGCCCTGATCTTGGTGTAGATGGCCCGGCTGGCCGCCTCGCCGGTCCCGGTCCCGACCACGTTGAAGTCCACGGCCGGGTTTTTCTCCTTGAACCCGGGGCCCAGGAGGGTCTTGTGCACATCCACCACGTTAACGTCGGCGCCGATGGCCACGTTCACGGAGACCCGCTCGCCCGCCGATGTGGCCGTCACGCCCAGCGCCAGTACCACCAGGAGAATCACAGCGCCCCGCCACCTACTAGGCCTCATGACACACCTCCCACGACAACGAAGATCGGGACTGGGCCGGCTGAGGCTCCGGAACTTTCGGCCATCAGCATGCCGTTCGCCAGGCGAATGGAGTGCCGAGAGTGGGGACCGAGCGACAACCTCTCCTCCTCAACCCTCGTCGGGGCCACCGTGCCCCCG
>JAKEHP010000061.1 GCA_022614955.1 Candidatus Methylomirabilota bacterium | reverse complement strand
GGGGCGGCAGGTGGCGCTGGTAAGCTCGGGAGCCATCGTGGCCGGCGTCGGCCGGCTCGACCTCAAGGAGCGGCCGCGGAGTATCCCGCTGAAACAGGCGGCCGCCGCCATCGGGCAGGGGGCCCTCATATGGACCTACGAGGAGGCGTTCGCCGCGCACGGGGTGAAGGTGGCCCAGGTCCTCCTCACCGGGGAGGACCTGCGGGACCGCGCCCGCTACCTGAACGCGCGCAATACCCTCTTCACTCTGCTTGAGCTGGGCGTCCTGCCCATCATTAATGAGAATGACACGGTGGCGGTGGAGGAGATCAAGTTCGGCGACAACGACCGGCTCTCGGCCCTGGTGGCCGCCCTGGTGGACGCCGACCTGCTGGTCATCCTCACCGACACGGATGGCCTCTTCACCGCCGATCCCCGGCGCAGTCCGAAGGCCCGCCTCATCCCGGTGGTGACCGGGGGGGAGGCGAAGGAGGCGTACTGGGCCGGGGCGCCGGCCACGGTCACGGGCGTCGGCGGGATGGCCTCCAAGGTGGAGGCGGCGCGCCTGGCAGCTGCCTCCGGCATCCCCACCCTGGTCGCCAACGGAACCGCCCCCGACACCCTCACCCGCCTCCTCAACGGGGAGACGCTGGGGACCCTCTTCCTCCCCGACGCCGGGCGGCTGGCAGGGCGGAAGCGGTGGCTGGCTCTCGCCAGCAGGCCCAAGGGAGTGATCGTGGTGGACGAGGGGGCCAAGCGGGCCCTGACGGAGCGGGGCAAGAGCCTACTCCCCTCCGGCGTGAGGGGGACTCTAAAGCACTTTGGCGTCGGGGATGTGGTCTCGCTGGTGGGCCCGGACCACGCCGAGTTCGCCCGGGGGCTGGTCAACTACACCGCCGAGGAGGTGGAGCGCATCAAGGGGGTCAAGACCGGCGAGATCGAGCGGACGCTGGGGTACCGGCACTCGGACGAGGTGATCCACCGGGACAACATGGTAATCCTGAACGGGGGGCGGCGATGAGCCTGGTCCTGGAGGTGGCGCGGGCGGCCAAGGAAGCGGCGGCGGCCCTGGCGACCCTCCCCACCGGGGTGAAGAACGGGGCTCTGGTCGGCATGGCGGGGGCCCTGCGCCGGCAGGAGGCGATGCTCCTCGGGGTGAACGCTGCCGAGGTGGCTCGGGCGAGAGCCGCCGGTCACCCCGCCGCCTTCCTGGACCGGCTGGCCCTGACGCCGGGCCGGGTCCGGGCGATGGCGGAGGGCTTGGAGGCGGTGGCCGCCCTCCCGGACCCGGTGGGGGAGGTGACCGGCATGTGGCGGAGGCCGAGCGGCCTCCTGGTCGGGCGGATGCGGGTCCCCCTGGGGGTCATCGGCGTCATCTACGAGGCCCGACCCAACGTCACGGCTGACGTGGCCGGCCTGTGCCTCAAGGCCGGCAACGCCGTCGTCCTGCGGGGTGGGTCGGAGGCCCTTGAGACAAACGGGGCCCTGGTCGCCCTCCTGGGGGAGGCGGCTGCGGCCGCGGGGATCCCCAAGGGGGCACTGGGGTTCGTCGCCTCCCCCGACCGGGCCGCCGTGGCCGAGATGGCCCGGCTAGACCGCTACATAGACTGCCTCATCCCCCGGGGCGGGGAGGACCTCATCCGGGCGGTGAGAGCACAGGCTACGATCCCGGTGATCGCCCACGAGAAGGGGCTCTGCCACACCTACGTGGACGCGGCGGCGGACCTGGCCATGGCGGCGGAGGTGGCCTTCAACGCCAAGGTGGAACGGCCGGGCGTCTGCAACGCCATGGAGACCCTCCTGGTCCACGAGGCGGTGGCGCCGGCCTTCCTCCCCCCGTTCGCGGCCCGCCTCAAGGCGGCGGGGGTCCAGGTCCGGGGCTGCCCCCGCACGGCGGCCCTGGTGCCGGGGGTGGTCCCGGCCAGCGACGTCGACTGGGACACCGAGTACCTGGACCTGATCCTGGCGGTGCGCGTGGTGGCCTCCTACGAGGAGGCGGTGGCCCACATCCAGCGGCACGGTTCCGGATTGGCGGAGGCCATCGTGACCGCCGACCACGCCACGGCCATGCGCTTCCTCCGGGAGGTGGACGCCGGGGCGGTGTTCGTCAACGCCTCCACCCGGTTCACCGATGGGGGGGAGTTCGGGCTGGGGGCCGAGATGGGGATCAGCACCCAGAAGCTCCACGCCCGGGGGCCCGTGGGGCTGCAGGAGCTCACCTGCACCAAGTTCATCGTCCTGGGGGATGGCCAGGTCCGCCGGTCGGCCACGTGAGGGGCGGATGCGCATCGGCGTGATGGGCGGGACCTTCGACCCGATCCACCTGGGGCATCTGCGCGCGGCGGAGGAGATCTACCTGGCCTTCGGCCTGGACCGGATCGTCTTCGTGCCGGCGGCCCGCCCGCCCCACAAGGACACTGGGGATGTGGCGGCACCCATCCACCGGTACGAGATGGTATCGCTGGCCACCGTTTTCACTCCCGACTTCACCGTCTCGCCGATCGAGCTCAACCGGCCGGGCACGTCCTACTCGGTGGACACGATCCGGGAGCTCCTCCGGATGTACGGGAAGGAGACCCTGCTCTACTTCATCATGGGGGTGGACGCCTTCCTGGAGCTGAGCGCCTGGAAGGAGGCGCGGGAGCTGCTGCGTCTGACCCAGGTCATCGTCACCGCCCGCCCGGGCTGGCGCCTGGATGAGGTTGAGCGGGTGCTGACGCCAGTGCAGCAGGCGGCCCTGGGCCACCCCACCTTCAAGTACCTGCGGATCTCGGAGGTGGGGCCCGAGCTGGCCCAGGGCGCCCCGGTCCCGGGCCTGGTGCTGCTGGTGGAGGTGGTCTCCCTGGACATCTCCTCCCGGGAGATCCGCCAGTTGGTGGAGGAAGGGCGGAGCGTCCGGTTCCTGGTGCCCGACACGGTCGCGGCCTACATGCAGAAGAACCGTCTCTACCAGAAGCGCCCCACCCGCCCCCGGGGGGGCGGGCGGAAGGAGGAGGACCTCCATCGCGGCTGACCTGCTGCTGCGCCTGGCGGCTGAGGCCGCCGCCGAGGTGAAGCCGGACTCGGTGGTGAGTCTGGACCTGCGCGGCCTCTGCTCCTTCACCGAGCACTTCCTCATCGTGAGCGCGGGGAGCCACAAGCAGGTCCAGGCCATCGCCGACAAGATCGCGGAGCGGCTCCGCGCCGTCTCGGCGCGGCCCCTGCACATCGAGGGATACGCCGAAGCGCGCTGGATTTTGCTTGACTACAATGAGTGCATCATCCATATTTTCGAGGAAACTACGCGCCAATACTACAATCTCGAGAGGCTGTGGGGCGATGCACCGCGAGACGTTCTCGTCGCCCCTGACCCGGGTCGGGCGGACCGATGGGGGGCGAACGGGTAGGTTTTGAGATCATCGTCGCCGAGGCGCCAGAGATGCGGGCCGCCCTGCGGCTGGCGACCCAGGTGGCGCCCAGCGACGCCACCGTCCTGATTCTGGGCGAGAGCGGGACCGGCAAGGAGCTCATCGCGCGCGCCATCCACGAGGGGAGCCCGCGGCGGGACGGGCCCTTCGTCAAGGTGGATTGCACGGCCCTCCCGGAGGGCCTGCTGGAGAGCGAACTTTTCGGGCACGAGAAGGGCGCGTTCACCGACGCCGCCGCCGAGAAGCCGGGGCGGTTCGAGCTGGCTCACGGCGGGACCCTCTTCCTGGACGAGGTGGGGGAGCTGCCGCAGAGCCTCCAGGCGAAGCTGCTGCGGGTCCTCCAGGAGCGGGCTTTCGAGCGGGTGGGCGGGACGCGGACCATCTCGGTGGATGTGCGGATCCTCGCGGCCACCAATCGGGACCTGGCGAAGGCGCTCAAGGCCGGCCAGTTCCGCGAGGATCTCTACTATCGGTTGAACGTTGTCCCCGTGGTGATCCCTCCTCTCCGGCGGCGCCCCGAGGACATCCTCCCCCTCGCCGCCCATTTCCTCCAGCACTTCGGGGTCCGGTACGGCAAGGCCATCCCGGGGCTGAGCCCGGAGGCCGCGGCGCTGCTCCGGCGCTACGCCTGGCCCGGCAACGTTCGGGAGCTGGAGCATGTCATCGAGCGGGCGGTCATCCTGTGGGAGCGGGGCGTGCTCACGCCGGAGGAGCTGTCCGTGGACCTGATGGCGGTGGCCGGCGACGGCATGCCCGACCAGGAGCTCATGACCCTGGAGGAGCTGGAGCGGGAGTACATCCGCCGGGTGTTGCGCCGGGTCCGGGGGCACAAGAGCCGGGCTGCCCGTATCCTGGGGATCAACCGGAAAACCCTCCTGGAAAAACGCAAGCGCTACGGCATCGACTAGCCCCCCGACTTCCACCCCGCCGGTGCGGTCCCCGTGCGGACCGGCAGGGTGAGGAGGCTCACGTGAAGGCAACGAAGCTGAAGGAGTTACGGCGGCGGCTGGAGGAGAAACGCAAGGAGCTGCTGAGCGGGGTCCGGACCCGCAGCGCCACCAGCCTCCAGGCGGGGGAGGACGGGATCCAGGATATCGCCGACCAGGCAACCTCCGCGTACACGAAGGAGTTCCTCCTCTCCCTGGGGGACGCGGAGCGCCGTCTCCTCCGGCAGGTGGACGCGGCCCTGGGGAAGATGCGGCAGAACACCTACGGTCTGTGCGAGAAGTGCGGGGAGGAGATTAGCCAGAAGCGGCTGGAGGCCCTGCCCTTCGCCGGGTACTGCATCGCTTGCCAGGAGGAGGAAGAGAGCCGCTAGCCCAAGGTCCCCTGCCTGGCGGGGCCTTCCCGCCGGCCGGCCCCCCCGCCTGGCGGTGCGGCGCCTCCCGCCCACCGTCCCGCCCGGCCCCGGGCCCTATCGGGGTTTCCTCCCCCGGGGTGCTCGCCGTGACAGTCCGCGACCTGTGGGAGGCCTGCCTCCGCCTGCTCTTCCCGGTCCCGTGTCTCCTCTGTGCCGGGCCGCTCGCGAGCGGCGCCTCCGGCCAGGTCTGCGGGCCCTGCTGGGCGGCCCTCCCGCGGCTCCCGGCCCACGGCTGCGCTGCCTGCGGTCGTCCATTCGCGCCGGTCCGGGCCGCCCCGGACGAAGCGGGACACCCGGGCGATTCCCACGTCCGCTGCGGGGCGTGTCAGCGGCAGCGTCCCCCGTACGAGCTGGCCCGAGCTGCCCTGCCCTATGGGGACACGGGTCCGGTCAAGCCGCTCGTGCTGGCCCTCAAGCACGGCCACCGGCAAGCCCTGGCGGCCCCGTTGGCCCGCGTCATGCACGCGGCGGCCGCTGAGCGGGTGGACCTCATGGCCTTCGACGCCCTCGTCCCGGTCCCGCTTCACCGGCGGCGCCGACGGGAGCGCGGGTTCAACCAGGCGGCGGCGCTGGCCGATGGCCTGGGCCGGGCGGTAGGCCGGCCCATCCTCCGCCACGTCCTGGTGCGGGTGCGCCCGACCCCGCCCCAGGCCGGGGATAGGGCGGCCCGCCGGCGGAACGTCCGGGGGGCCTTCGCCGTCTCGGCTCCCGGCGCGGTCCGGGAGAAGCGCCTGCTCCTCATTGATGACGTCTTTACCACCGGGGCCACCGCCGAGGAGTGCGCCCGGGTGCTGCGCCGGGCTGGCGCCGCTGCCGTGGGGGTCTACACCCTGGCTCGCGTGACCTGAGACGGGTGGAGGGACGGACGGATGGAGACGCCCAAGCGGGTTCTGGTGGTGGAGGAGGCGGAGGCGTACCGGCAGATCATCAGAGAGCTGCTCCAGAACGCGGGCTACGAGGTGGTGGAGGAGGCCGGGC
>JAKEHP010000433.1 GCA_022614955.1 Candidatus Methylomirabilota bacterium | reverse complement strand
TGAACCCCACCAGGACGACCATGGCGCCGGCCCCCTGGATCCGCTCCACCATCGCCTCCAGGTTCCGGCCCGTCTCCTCCCGCGGGATCCGCCGGAGGAAGTCGTTGCCCCCGAAGAAGACCACCACCAGACGCGGGTCCTGGCTCAGGACATCCCGCTCCAGGCGGCGCAGGCCGTCCGCGGTGCTCTCCCCCGCCACGCCCGCGTTCACCACGGGAATCGGGAGGGCAGCGGCCACGAGGCTGGGGAAGTCCTCTCCCGGGCCGGCCCCGACCCCCTGGGTCAGGCTGTCGCCGAAGCAGATCAGCGTCGTCCCGCTGGAGCCGAGGTTGCGGATGGTGCGGTAGTCGTCGTCGCCGCAGGAGGCAAGCAGGGCTGCGAGCGCCAGCGCGGCGGCGCGGCCGGCGGCCCGACGGCTCATCCGCGCGCGGACGCCGGTACCCGCCGCTCCCTGAGCGGCAGGCAGGCGAGGGCCGCTCCGAGCGGGAGCACGCTCACGCTCGCCATCCCCCACTCCAGCCCCACGGCGTCAATGAGCGCGCCCGTGACTCCGGCCCCGATGCCGCCGGCGCCGAAGGCGAACCCCAGCGTGAGTCCGGAGGCTAGCCCGACCCGGGCCGGGAGCAGCTCCTGTGCGTAGACGATGGCCACGGAGAAGCTCCCGAGCAGGGCCGCCCCGCTCAGGGCGAGCAGGAGCAGGGCCAGCCTCCCGTCTGTCGCCTGGAAGGCCAGCATCAGCGGTGCGTACAGGAGGAGGGTCCCGACGAGGATGCTCCGGCGTCCCCAGCGGTCCGAGAGGCTCCCCCCCAGGAGCCCTCCCAGCGCCCCGCTGAAGAGGTAGAGGAACAGGGCGATGCTGGGCGCCACTGCCGGCTGCCGTCCGCTCGCCAGCAGGAACGGCAGGAAGGTGATGGTGGCCTGGTAGGTCCAGGAGCGGAGGGAGACGGCCAGGCACAGGAGGGTGATCGCCAGGACCGGGACCCCACTCTTGCTGCCGCGGTCCTCCCGCGGGATCGGGGGCGGGGAGATGCGGGGGCCGCGGACCGTGAGGAGGGCCGCCGTCAGCAGCGCTCCCGGCAGGAGGAGCCCGAGGGTCCCGGGAGCGGCAAAACGGGCGAGGAGGAAGGCGCCGAGGACCGGACCGATCGCGAAGCCCAGGTTTCCCCCCGCGGAGAAGAGCGACATCGCCGCCCCCTTCCGGATCCCCGCAGCCGCCGCCACGCCCATAGAGGCCTTCGGATGGTAGGCGGCGGTCCCGAGGCCCGCCAACCCCACGGCCAGGAGGAGGAAAGGGTAGCTGGGCGCAATCCCGGTGGTCCCCATGAAGAGGGCGGTCCAGGCCACCCCGGCCGGGAGGAGCCAGTCGGTGCGCCACCGGTCGGCGAGCCAACCGAAGACAGGCTGGGTGAGGGAGGAGCTCAGGGAGAGAAGGGCGGCGACCAGGCCAACCTGCGTGTAACTGAGACCGAAAGTGACCTTGGCGAGCGGCAGGAGGACCGGCAGGATATTCTGGGTGGCGTCCACGACGATGTGGCCTGCCACCAGGAGGAAGAGGGGCATCGCCTGCATGCCCCTGTCCTCCACACGCGGTTCCGGTGGCATCGGGCGGCTAGATCCGGGGCAGGGTGATGTCCCGCTGGGCCTGGTACTTCCCCTGCTTGTCCCGGTAGGAGACCTCGCACGGCTCATCGGCGCGGAAGAAAACTACCTGCGCGATCCCCTCGTTGGCGTAGATTCTGGCCGGAAGCGGCGTCGTGTTGCTGATCTCCAGCGTGGCCGTCCCCTCCCACTCCGGCTCGAAGGGGGTGACGTTCACGATGATCCCGCACCGCGCATACGTCGATTTTCCCAAGCAAATTGTGAGGATATTCCGGGGGATGCGGAAGTACTCCACTGTGCGGGCCAGGGCGAAGGAGTTGGGCGGGACGATGCAGACGGGCCCCTGGAAGTCCACGAAGGACTGGGGGCTGAAGGCCTTGGGGTCCACAATCGTGCTGTTGATATTGGTGAAGATCTTGAATTGGTCCGCGACACGGATATCGTAGCCGTAGGAGGAAAGCCCATAGGAGATGACCGCCTCCCGCACCTGCCGCTCCACGAAGGGCTCGATCATTTTCTGCTCGCGGGCCATCCGGCGGATCCACGCGTCGGAGCAAATGCTCATGCGCCCCCTCCTGGGGAGATTACATAGTTAGATCTTGGCCCCGGCTCGGACCGGCCAGGTGGTGGTGAACGGCTTCTCCAGCGGGTTGCCCGCGGTGTCGGCCAGGTCGGGGGTGAGGCTCAGGCTCACCGTCTGGCGGAGGGGGAAAGAGCGGGCGGGGGTGAAGAAGATCACCCGCCCGTCCCGCGAGAGGCGGATGGTTCCCCCGTGAAGCTCCCCGGTTTCCTGAATGGCGACCCGGAAGGAATCGGTGCTGACCGTGGCCGGGTTGACGGGCCGATTGAAGCGGACCGAGATCACATAGTCGGGGGGGATCTCCGCGCGGGCGGTCCGGATCGCCGTCACCTTGAGCCAGGGCCGGATCTCCGTGAGGAAGATAAACCGGAGGGGGGCGGGGAGCGCCTCCCCCCGGGCGTCCTCCACGGCCGGGTCCACCACCACGGTATAGGGGATGTTGGGGGCGAGGGTGGTGGCCGGGGTGAGGGTCAGGCGCAGCCCGCGGAGCAGGTCAGGGCGGACCAGCACCGGGACACGGTTGCCCTCCGGGTCGCTGAGGCTCACCGTTCCCGGGAGGAGCGTGAGGGGGTTCACCGGGACATCGAACGCGAGGACGATGGGCTCGTCAATTGGGAAGCCCACCGGCGGGTCGGGGCGCCCCGGGGCGCTGAGGGCCGAGACCCGGGGGGCGCGCTCGAGCGCCCGCCGGAGCTCATCGGCGTAGCGGGCGGCATCCCGGCGGATCTCCGGTGCGGGATCATCCCGGACCGACCGCTCCAGCGCCTCCAGGGCCGCCCGGTGCTCGATCCCCTTGAGCGTCCGGGCCACCTCCAGGCGGACCAGGTCGGCCCGATCAGAGGCCAGGGCGGAGGCGAGGTCCGGGAGTCCCTTCAGGCGGGAGAGGAGGGTGCAGCCCAGGGCCGCGGCGGCGGCCCCGCGGACCTCCTCGCTCACGTCCCGCAGGAGGGCATCGGTCACCGCCCCCACCATCACCTCATCGGCCCCGCAGGCCAGGAGACGGAGCGCCTTCTGCTTCTCCACCAGGGGCGCCTCCCCCCGGACAACCTCCAGGGCGGTCCGAAGCTTCCGGTGATGGTCATCCTGGGCCGGGGCAGGGGCGGGCAAGGCCACGGCGAGGGAGAGCGCCGCGGCGAGGGCCAACCGGGGAAGGGCCAGGCGGGCGAGCACGGCAATCACCTCCGACCCGGTCGGTGGCCGGGAGAAACGGGGCGGAGTCGGCGGGGCAACAGAACGGCGAGAGGGGGGCGGCGAGCTACTGCTCCGGGGCCTCGTAGATCTTGATCGTGTCGATCCGCCAGCGCCCGTTTTCCCGGAGCAGGTTATAGGTCTCCTTGGCCACCTTCCGACCGTTTGGGGTCTCCAGGCGGAAGGAGGCCACCACGGTGGCCTCGTCGCCCTTGACGATGGCCGGGTGCACCCGCATGAAGAGGATCTTGGCACGGCCCCGGTCCGCGACCTGGCCCTCCAGGCGACCCGCCCAGTTGTCCCGGCTGAGGCCGTCCCGGAGCCGCTCCGTCACCAGGTCGTAGGCCTTGGCGAAATCCCCTCCCTGGACGGCCGACAGGTACTCCCGAACCACGGTGCTGGGCGGAACGGGCTTCTCCACCGCCGCCGCGGGCGCCGACGCGGCCAGCACCGCAATCAGGGCAGTCGAGAGCCAGGGAAACATGCTGCGACGCGTCCTCCCGGGGCCGCCGGCCCCGCGTGAGGCCAGGCCCCGACGCGTATTCTCGCACAACGCCCCGCCGGAGAAAAGCGACGAGGGGCCCGGCTCCCACCGCGCCCCCCATCCTCTACGCGCGCCCATCACCGCTTTCCCGACCCGCTAACGTAGTTCCAACCAATTGCACCAAATGCTCACGCCGAGGCTGAGGTGCCGGGCCAAATGACGAGCATCACGAGGCCCGAGGGAGGAGGCGGCCGGAGGCGTACGCTCTGGTACGTTGAGGACCGCCGACGACTGAGAACAAAGTGAGGCGACGTCAGTTGGGCCGGCACTAGCACTCCGCGAAGCCGCAGCCGTAACACTTGAGGCACCCCTCCTCGTAGGCGAGGGTCGCCTCGCCGCACTCCGGGCAGGGGTCCCCGACCTTGATGGGCGGGCCGGTCCGCTCGGGCAGGGTGAGCTGGGCCTCGGTCTGCTCCTCCGCCTCGATCATCCCCACGTGCTCCGCCAGGACCTTGGCGATGGCATCCGGGAGCGACCGGATCCGCTCCTTCCCGAAGCCCAGGTGGCGGCTCCCGCCGATGCCCGCGAGCTGCTCCACGATCTGCTTCACCCGCTCCCTGGCCGCGACCGGGGAGGCGAGGCGCAGGCAGAGGGAGATGAGGCGGCCGATGGCTTCCGAGACCGCGGCCGTCTCGCTTCCCACCTTCCCCACGTTGGCGAAGACCTCCAGCGGCTCCCCCTGCCCGTTGTGGTTGACGGTGATGTACGCCGTCCCGAGCGGCGTCTCGGTCCGGTAGGTCACCCCCTGCACCACCCGCGGCCGGGGCTGGACCGGGGCCGGTGGGGCCGCCTGCGTCTCCTGCTTCTTCTCCTTGGCCCCCGTCCCCACGTGCAGGACCTGGGTGCCCTTGCAGCCGTCCCGGAAGACCGTGATGCCGATGCAGCCGGTCTCGTACGCCAGCAGGTATGCCTTCTGTACATCCTCAGGGGTCGCGCTATTGGGCAGGTTGACGGTCTTCGACACGCCGTTGTCCGTATGTCGCTGATAGACCGCCTGGTGCCGCACGTGCCACTCGGGCGCCACCTCGTGAGCGGTGACGAAGACCCGCCGCACATCCTCCGGCACCTCCGCGAGGCCGTGCAGCGTCCCCTGCTCCGCCACCTTCTGCATCAGGGCCTCATTGTAAAAGCCCCGCGCCTTCGCGATCGCCTCGAAGTGCTTGTTGACAAAGGAGAGGCGCCGCTCCCCCACCCGGTGCTCGAAGGCCACCGCGAAGAGGGGCTCGATGCCCGAGGAGCAGTCGGCGATGATGGAGATCGTGCCGGTGGGGGCGATGGTGGTCACCGTGGAGTTCCGGAGCATCCCCTTGTCCCGGTAGATGCTCTGGGCCCAGGTGGGGAAGGGCCCCCGCTCCTCCGCCAGCCGCCGCGACTCGTCATGCCCCTTCTCCTGGATGAAGGCCATAACCCGGTCGCCCAGTTCCAGGGCGGCCTCGCTGTCGTAGGGGACGCCCAGGCAGCAGAGCAGGTCCGCCCACCCCATGACCCCCAGGCCGATCCGCCGGTTCTTCTTCACGGCCTCGTTGATCTCCGGGAGGGGATACGGGTTCACCTCGATCACGTCATCCAGGAAGCGGACCGAGAGGCGAATGGCCCGCTCCATCCCGGTCCAATCAATGCCCTCCGCGGTGTCGCCCGGCTTGACGAACTTGGCCAGGTTGAGCGAACCCAGGTTGCAGTTGTGGACGATCATCCCCTCAGCGATCAGCGAGTGAGTCACCGGCTCAGAGACATCATAGACCTCGACCTCCTCGTCGGCGACCACAGAGGCGACCCCGACCGCAAGACGATCCTGCTTGATCCGCTGCCAGGGAAACCGGTCGCACCGTTCCTGCTTCTGGGGCGTCAGCGGGAACCCAATAAGGTCGAGGAAGCGGTGGTAGCTCTCGCCGTTCACTTTGAGCTGGCCCCAGGCCCGGCCGGTCGGGCGATGCGGGTAATATTTGATGTTGCTCCGCATGCCCAGGTTCAGGAGAAGCAACTGAACCTCCCGCAGGAGTTTCAGGGAGGCGGAACTGAGTGTCACCTGGGGTTTCCCGTGTGTCTTCGAGCCATCGGCCCCGAAAAGTCCCTGGAGGTAGCGGATCTGCTCCTCCTTCGGCGCGGTGAACACGAACTTCGGCGCCCGCTTCTCGGGACCTCGCGATGGGGCGAAGCCGTAGGCCTTGAACGCGGCGATGGCGTCGGTCCGCTCCGTCCCGACGCAGCGAACCATCGTAGACTGCTGGGTCTGAACTCTGGCAGCGCTACCGGTAAACTGGCGCCAGATGGGCACGAGACGCTGGAATGCCACCTCATCCTCCGGGCCGAAGGTAAGGCCCGCCGCGTCCGTGAACCAGCCATCACCAGTAAACCATCCGAGCATGCGCTGGAGATCCCCGTCAGTACTTGTGATGGCAAGCGGGCCAGCCATGCCGCTCTGAATGCAGACGCGGTCTTCGCGGCAGAGAGTTCCGGCCTCTTTCCAGCCGTCCTGGGTGAGCATCCGATGGTCCGGGGTCACGCGAATCTGCTGGCCGTTGGAGAGGGTGACACGGACGGTCGGCTTCACGCCCACCTTCACCACGACAGCCGGACGAAAGACAATGTACCTTCCCTGCCCGTTGAGATTAGTGGCTACCAGAACGGTTTCCCCCCGCTGCTGCCGAGCGTACAGATCTGCTGCCGTTTCCAGGCCATGATTCGTGGTGATCCGCGTCTCCGGCGCGAAGCACGCCTCATTCGGATAAAGGGGCTGTTCGCCGCATTGGTGGGCCACGATGCCGTTGGCAATGACCGTGTGGCTGTTGGGCTCCGTGAGGTCATAGACCTTCTGCACGCCATTCGGCTCGACCGCAAGGACGACGTCTGTGAACTTCTGCCGATAGAAGCGCCGGTAGCGCATCGCCTCCAGTCGCCCCTGCCTCGCGTTCAGGAAGCCGACCTCGCGCCGGAAGACATCGCGCGACTCGCCGAAGATCCCGAGTTCGAACAGCACCCCGTCGGAGGTGTACGTCCGTCTCGCCCCCCCGCGCGTCCGGTACGGGAAGATGCCCGCTCGGGGCGGGCGCGAGCGTTCCATGATCTGGCTCTTGATCCCGAGCTGGAGCAGGAGAAGTTGGACGCCCCGAAGCAGCTCGCGGCTCTTCGAGGTGAGCGCGATCCAGGCACTGTTGCTCTGCGGGTTCTCCCGCACCGTGCCGTCAGCCGTGAACAGGCCCTGAAGGAACCCGACGACCGCCTCCCGGGGCGCCCGGAAGAGCGTCTCCGGGACCACCTTCGCCGCCGCCTCCACGGGCCGCACGCCGAGCCGCTCGAAGAAGTCCACAAAGAACTTGCCATGATACGAGAGATGATGCACACCATTCGACCGGCGGACGGACCGGACCGGGCGGCCGTACCACCTGTCGAGCGTGCCCTTCAGCGCTTCCAGGAGGGGCAGGTTCCCGGCGCCAAACGTCAAGCCGACCCGGCAGTTCTTGTCCCCTGACCGGAGCCAGCCATCCCCCACGAGGAAGCCGAGGACCAGCCCCAGGTCCCGGGTCCACTCCGTCGGGAGCGCGTGACGATAGATCCGCCCGTTGCGCCCGCGGATCTCATTGGTGACCTCGAACGGCAGCTTCGCGTCGCTGCCACACGAGCCGGGGATGCTCTGGATGAAGAGGCGGTCGGTTCCGATGCGAAGCGTTCCGGCCTCCACCCATCCCCGGGTAGTCATCAGCCGATGGTCCGGCGTGCAGACCAGCTCCAGGCCAGACTTCGTCCGCACGCGAATCGTGTCGCGCTCCCCCGAGCAGAAGGCCTGCGTGATCGGCAGGCAGCCAGAATCGTAGGCGGAGACCGGAACGTTGTGCGTCCCCTCGAAGAGCAGGAACCGGGACGGCATCATGCGCGGATCCACCTGGACGGCGATCCCGCCCTGGGCGAACGCCGCCGCCAGCTCCGCCATGCGCACGAGCCCCCGGTCCGTCGCCACGAGCGTGTCGCCGCCCAGGCAGGGGTTCGTCGCCTCGACCTTGTCGAGCGTCGGCGTGGGGTTCGCCCGCCCGGCATTGCACCGGTCTACGAAGAAGAGACCCGGGTCCCCGGTCTTCCACGCGGCCTGCACGATCCGGTCAAAAACCTCCCCGGCCCGCAGGCGCCCCGTCACGGCGCCGGTGTGGGGCTCGATCAAGTCGTACTCTCCGTCCTCCCGGAGGGCCTCCATGAACCGATCGGTGATGGCCACCGAGATGTTGAAGTTGGTGATGCCCCCATCCAGCTTCGACTCGATGAACTCCAGGATGTCCGGGTGGTCCACTCGGAGGATGCCCATGTTGGCGCCGCGCCGGGTGCCCCCCTGCTTCACCGCCTCGGTGGCCCCGTTGAAGACCCGCAGGAAGGAGACGGGACCGCTGGCCTTGCCGCCTGTGGAGCGGACCAGGGCATCCTTTGGCCGCAGCCGGGAGAAGGCAAAACCCGTTCCACCGCCAGATTTGTGAATTATAGCTGCCGCCTTCACAGCCTCGAAGATCTCCTCCATGGAGTCGCCCACCGGTAGGACGTAGCAGGCGGAGTACTGCAGGCCGTTGTTCTTTCCCGCGTTCATCAGGGTGGGCGAGTTAGGCAGGAAGATGGAGTCCACCATGAGGCCGTAGAACTGCTGGGCGATCGCCTCCACCTGCTCCGGAGTCTTCCCGTACTTGGCCTCCGCGTGGGCGAGGCAGGCCGCGACCCGCCAGCACATCTCCTCCGGCGTTTCCAGAATGGTCTTCCCCTCACGGGCCAGGTAGCGCTCCCGCAGGACCCGGAGGGCGGACTCGCTCCACGTCCCCGGCCGGAGCGGCCGCTTGGCCGGAGCCGAGGGGTCACCATTCGCCCGCGCCGCCGTAGCCCGTGCCGCCGGAGTAGAGGACATCGGGACTCCTCCTCTCGTGATGAGAGCCCTGAACGTCTGCGTTTTCCTGAAGTCCCAGCTTTGGAAGGGGTCCTGGAAAACCTCAAGGATTAGTGCTCGCGGATGGGTTCATACTCAATATATTGTGGCCTGTCAAGGGAAAAATTTCGAAGGATTTCCTCCAAACATCCGTTCCGAATCCTTGCCCATCAGCCGGTCGCAAGGAGGGACGAAGGAGCCGGCGAGGGGGCGGCGCGCGCATCGCGAGCGGCCCTATCACCTCGTCCTCGATCGGTGGCCGCCGGCGCCCGCAGCACCGCCCGGCGCCAATCCTGTCCGCTCCCGGCCCCGGCCGACCCCACCGGCTGGCCTTGCTCTTCGGCCGGCCGCCCCGGTGCGCCTCGCCCGGCCCTTGCGAAATGGGGTTGCGCCTGGGAGGCGGGTATGGCAATAATGAAAGCCCTTGGCTGATTCCACCCACGGGGGGTTGGCCGCAGCACAGAGCCCTTCCCCGATGCGCTGAAGCTCAGAGGCACTGTCCCGCTTCTAAGGAGGATCCCGTATGACCTTTGTTGTGGCCGAACCTTGTATCGGCGTGAAGGACCGCGCCTGCGTAGACGTGTGCCCCGTCACCTGCTTCTACGAGGGGGCGGACCAGCTGTACATCCATCCGGAGGAGTGCATTGACTGCGATGCCTGCGAGCCGGTCTGCCCGGTTGACGCCATCTTCGCGGAGGCGGATGTCCCGGACCAGTGGAAGTCCTACATCCAGAAGCAAGTGGACTTTTTCGCGGCCATGCCCGGGGTGACACCAGCGAAGGGGAGTGCCGAGATGGGTGCCGGTGGCATGGGGCCGAACGCTGCCCCCTGGCCGCCGGAGGCCGCGGCCAAGGCGGGCATGACGGGTACGCCCGCTGCGGCCGCCGCTCCAAAGGCAGCGCCAAAGCCGGCTGCACCGGCCGCGCCCACCCCGGCGCCGGCGGCCGCCGCCCCCGCACCAGCGGCCCCCCGGGTCACCGTCCCCAGGGTCACGCCGGGGGAGGTAACGGGTCTCGAGGGGGCGGTGGCCCTCGCGGCCGCGGCGGCGGCGAATGCCGCGGCGGCGGCGGCCCAAGCGGCCGAGGCAGCCGCCGCGCTGGTCCGTGCCCTCACGGGCCAGGCGGCGGGACCCGCGGCCCCGAAGGCGGAAGCCAAGCCGGCGGAGAAGCCCGACCGCCCTAAGCCGGCCCCGCAGGCGCAGCCGGCGGCGAAGCCCGCCGCAGAGGCCGCCGCAGCCACGTCGGCGGGGCCCAACGCTTTCACGCAGGGCAAGCTCGTCCTCTACACCCTGGTGGACATCCTCTCCGGGAAGATCCCGGCGGACCGGCGGGAGCTCGCGCGGGCCGAGCAGGTGGCCCTCGCGCTGCAGGAGGAGATCGCCCGGGTCCTGGGCAAGTCCACCTTCGACATCCGCGAGCTGGAGCGGAAGGACATCACCCTCCGGCAGAAGCTGGAACTGAGCAACGGGATCCTGGACTCCATCGCCAAAGTGGAGCTGCAGAAGCAGGTGAAGGCCCAGCAGGCCCGGGCGAAGGAGAGCCTGCCGGGGGGCATCTTCGCCTTCGCCATGGCCGGCCTCTCCGGCGCCCTCGGGATGCTCTACGCCTTCAAGTTCGTTTTCCTGGAGCCCAACCCCACGTTCCAGGATTTCTTGCAGGCTCCCTTCCGCCCCGAGGCCATGATGCCCTTCTTGGGCTTCAACACCGTCGCCGCCCTCATCCTCCCCTTCGGCCTCTACGCCCTCTGGAAGGTCCGGCTGGCCTACCTGGAGGCGGAGGCGATGGCGGCCCTGATGCCCCGGGAGTTCGGGGCCAACTCCCTGAAGGCGAAGGGGCGCAAGAAGCTGGAGCAGCTCCAGTCGCAGCGCGTGGCGCAGGTCAAGAAGCTCCTGCAGGAGATTACGGCGAAGAAGAAGTGACGGGCGGAGCCGGGCGACGGGCGCGCAGGAGGAAGGCGACGGCCCCGCCCAGGCCCCCGAGCCCCAGGAGAAGGGTGAGCGCGGCCGCCAGCCAGTGGACCCGGAGCGCGGCGGTCGCCCAGAGGATGGCGTAGATGTCGTGGCCGCTCTGCCGCCAGGCCTGCCAGTACGCTTCGGCGGCCGCGGCATGCTCCCCCCGCTCGGTTGCCGCCTTCGCCAGCCCGTAGAGCGCCAACGGATAGCGCGGATCAACGCGGTGGGCCACCGAGAAGACCTCGGTGGCCCTCGCATTTTCCCCCGCCTTCAGGTAGGCGAGCCCAAGGTTCGTCAGAATGAGGGGGTTCTCCGGGCGGGCCGCAGCCGCCTGCCGTAGCGCCCGCACCGCTTCCTCGACCCGCCCCATCTTGTAGGCCAGCCAGCCCAGGTCGTTCAGGTAGGCGGCGTTGCCCGGATACAGCAGCAATGCCTGACGGTAGGAGGCGAGCGCCGCCTCAAAGTCGCCCCGGGCCTCGGCCACGGCCGCCCCGTAGCCGGCGTGGGCGCGGGCCAGCTTCGGCTGCAGGCGCAACGCTGCCTCGAAGGCGTGGAGCGCGTCGGTGCTTCGCTGGACCTCCAAGTAGACCCAACCGACGTTCGCCTGGGCGTCGGCGGCCCGCGGCTCTGCGGCCAGTGCAGCCCGGAAGGCGGCCAGCGCCTCATCCCAACGCCGCTCCCTCCCGTACAGGACCCCGAGGAGGTTCCGGGGGATGGGGTCGGCCGGGTTGGCCTGGACATCGGCCTCGAGGGCAGCGATGGCCTGGGCAGCCGTGAGGCCCTGCCCGTAGAGCTCGCGCAGGCGCTCCGGGGCCCGCGGGTGGGCCGGGTCCAGCCGGAGCACCTCCCGGAAGGCCGCCTGGGCTGCGGCCCCTTTCCCGGCACGGGCAAGTCCCTCCGCACGGACGAAGGTGGTCTCGGCAGGGGGCTCGGCGGCGGTCGCCGGCACGCCCCACAGGGAGGCCAAGAGGAGCGCGGTGGCCAGCAGAGGCCCGATAGGCCAGCAGGGCTCCTTCATCGGGCCCGCCCCGCCAGGAAGCGGCCCAACAGGAAGAGGGCCGACCCGACGGCCAGCAGGGTGAGCTCCGGACCCATCCCCTGCTCCTCCGTCAGGCCCACGTAGAGGCCCACCAGCAGGTTCCCCATCCCGAGGAGCTGCAGGGTCCTCCCGGCCATCCTCACGGGCGATCCTCCGAGCCGGCCCTCGAGGGCCGGCCTGCGTCCCTGCGGCGCGCGGCACTATACCCAATCCCCTCGGGGGGTGTCAACGCGCCCCCGCCTCCG
>JAKEHP010000432.1 GCA_022614955.1 Candidatus Methylomirabilota bacterium | reverse complement strand
TGCTCCAGCAGTCCAGGCACAACCTCGAACGTGTCGGCGAGGTCGTAGAGCTGTTGGCAATCCCGCGCCAGCGCGAGGCGGCGCGTTTCCACGAACGAGCGCTGGAGGATGGCATACAGCTTCTTCCGCAACGTTGGGGCCATGCGTTCCTCCCTTCGTCAGGGCACGATCTGTACCTGGGAGAGCGGGACCGAGGCCGATTGCCCAGGTGCCCCCAGGGGCTGGACGTGAAGCGGGGGCATCTGCGACCTGCTCCGGGGAGTGGCCAGCCACGCTTCCATGGCCGGGTAGTTCCGCCGCGGCGTAACCGTTCGGCTGACGGTGAGTCGCGGAGAGTGCAGTTGGTCCAGGCGGGCGTAAATCCGCCGCGGGGACTGACCGGGGGTAAATAGGACAGCGGGGATGCCCTGGACAATCCCGTTCTCGCGCAGCGCCACGGCCCGATGCACTCCATCCTCGATGTAGTATTGCTCTCCGCCGGTCCCCGCGGGGGGCGTTCCTTGCTCCTGCACGGCGAAATCGCCTCTCAACAGGGGACCAGCGTCAGGTCGGCGTTGGGTACGCCACCCCTGATTATACACGAGTGCAGTTATAATCCTCCACTCCAGAGCCGGCGCGGTTCTTCGAGGTGCCACTCCAGGGGCCGCTGCCGGAGGAGTTGAACTACATCCCGTGAGCGGGCACGGTTCTGAAGCCCCGTCTTACGTGGTCGAGCATCGACGCCCCATCGCCTGGGGTCCGGTCTGCGCGCCCAGGCCAGGACTTCTGCTGAAACCGCAGACCCCCGCGCTGAAGGGCCTTCAGCTCCTCGAAGGAGGTACTCCCATGTCTATCGTGAACGTCCTGCGTGAGATGCTCCGTCGCCCGGCGGTAGGCCGCCGACCACTGCGACTGGAGAGCCTGGAAGAGCGGTGTATGCTCTCGTACACGTTGATCGCGGACGACGCGGGCGCCTTTGCGTTACCCGGCCGCCCCGCCCTCAACGAGGACGGGACGGTGGCTTTCCGGGCCAGGCACGGTGCGGGGGTGGACTTCATCTTCACCAGCGCCGGCGGCCCACTCACCCTGATCGCCGTCACCAAGAACGCCGGGGACGCTTTCGCGGGCGACCACCCCATCAACAGTCAGGGGGCGGTGGCCTTCCGGACGACGTTCGGGGCAGGGGGCCAGGCCATTTTCACGAGCCGGGCCTAGCCCGAGCTTACCCCCATTGCGGAGACCGGCGGCCCCTTGACCAACCT
>JAKEHP010000431.1 GCA_022614955.1 Candidatus Methylomirabilota bacterium | reverse complement strand
TGGCGGTCCGGGCAAGATGGCCTCCCCTCACCCTCTTCTCCTCTCGAGGGGAGCAGGGACTCTGGAGCCCGGCGCGCGCGGAGGCGCAGCAGGCCGACGACGCCGACGCCGGGAAGGCGATCTACGAGAAAAAGTGCGCCCACTGCCACGGGGACAAGGGGGACAGCAACGGGCCCGGCGCGGCCAACCTGGACCCTAAGCCCCGGGACTTCACCAAGGGGAGATACAAGATCCGCACAACTCCCTCCGGCCAACCTCCCTCGGATCAGGACCTCTTCCGGGTGATCACCGAAGGGATGCCAGGGACCTCCATGCCCCCGTGGCAGGTGCTCCCCGAGAAGGACCGGTGGAAGCTGGTGGCGTACCTGAAGACCTTCGCACCAGAAACCTTCAGGGAAGCCCCGAAACCGGTGGCGCTCCCCAAGGAGGTGCCCACCTCTACCGACTCCATCGCCCGGGGGAAGGAGCTATTCGAGGCCATCGAGTGCGACAAGTGCCACGGCACAGCAGGGCGGAGCGATGGGCCGTCGGTTCCCGAGCTCAAGGATGATTGGGGACACCCAGTGCGGCCGGTGAACCTGACCAAGCCGTGGAACTTCCGCGGCGGCGCCACCACAAAGGAGATCGCCACCCGCCTGGCCACTGGCCTCATGGGTAGTCCGATGCCGGCCTTCCTGGACGGCGTGGAGAAGCCCGAGGACATCTGGCACCTGGCGAACTATGTGAAGTCTCTAGGGCCGGACAGGCCCAACTTCGCCACGCTCCTGACCGTCAAGTTCGTCCAGGGAGAGATCCCGGAGGATCCCACGGCGCCGTTCTGGAGCCAAGAGACACCGGCCAATTTCCCGCTGGCTGGCCAGGTGATCGTGGATCCTCGCAATTTCAACCCGTCCATTGACATGATCGCGGTGCGCGCAGTCTATACGGACAGCGAGATCGCCTTCCACCTGGCCTGGGATGATCCCACCGCCTCCAAACCGGACTCCGCAGGCAAGAGGTCCGCCGACCAGGTGGCCCTTCAGTTCCCGGCCAGAATATCGGAGGGCACCGAGCGTCCCTACGTGCTCATGGGGGACGGCGCCAATCCCGTCTACCTCCTGCGCTGGACCTCAGGCGGCGGGGTGGGGGAGGCGAACGCGAGCGGCCTTGGCGCAATCGCTCCCCTGAAGAGCGAGGAGGCCCAGGCGAAGGGCCGGGCGGTGTACCAGGATGGCCGCTACCGCCTGGTCATGAAACGGCCCCGGCCGGCGCCCACGCGAGGCGGCACCCCGCCGTTCCCCGTCGGCACGTTCATCCCCGTCGCCTTCCAGGCGTGGGATGGAGACAACGGGGAGGTCGGGAGCAAGTTCTCGATGTCCTCGTGGTACTACCTGCACCTGGAGCCGCCGCCGTCCAGAGCGCGCTGGCTCTATCCGCCCCTGGTGGCCATTGGCGTCCTTGGATTTGAGCTGTGGGGGTTTTCGTGGGCCAGGCGTCGGCTGCGGGGTTGATCGGGTCCAGGGGTGGCTGCGCTCCGGGGATCGGCACGTGGCCTTCCATGGCCCACGGGGAAAGAACATGCGCGTAGCCTGGTGGTGGACTGTCTGTCTGGTCGTCGTGGTCGTTCAGCTCCCGGCGTTCGCGTGGGGCGCCGGGGATGCGGCGAAGGGGAAGGCGATGTATGAGCAGTTTTGCGCGGCGTGCCACGGCATGAGCGGGAAGGGGGACGGGCCGGCGGCGGCCGCCCTGAATCCCAGGCCCCGCGACCACACCGACGCGAAGTACATGAACACCCTGAAGGACCAGGATATCTTCAAGGTCACGAAGGAGGGCGGCGCCGCAGTGGGCAAGTCGCCCCTCATGCCGCCCTGGGGCGGACAGTTCACTGATCAGCAGATCCAGGACCTGGTTGCCTACATCCGGAATCTGGCCCGTCGCCGATAGTGAGCTGGCGCCCGATCCTCGGAAGGCCGGCCTGTGGGATGTGCTCCCGGCCGACGACGTTCGACCTTGTGCTCCAGTGGCCCCCAACGGTGGCACCCGCATGACCGCCAACCCCTTTATCTTCTTGACACCCGCACGGGACTTCTTTACCATGCCGTTTACTGCTTCGAAGGGAGGTGAACGTGATGACGTGGGAAACGCCCGCGTTCCTCGAGATCAAGATGGACGCGGAGATCAACGCGTACCAGGAAGACTTCGGCGGGGACGAGTCCGCGTAATCTTAATTCATCCACAACGCCCGCGAGGGAGCAGAAGTCACAGCCCTTCTTTTTGGGGGAGCCCAGAGGAAGGGCTTCGCTGTCTTTGAGGGCGGGAATGTGGATTCATGTCTTGGGGTCGGCAGCGGGCGGTGGGTTCCCCCAGTGGAACTGCGGCTGTCCGAACTGTCGAGCCGCAAGGCAAGGGGCGCTCAAGGCCACGCCGCGTACCCAGGACTCGCTCGCAGTGAGCGAGGACGGGGGCGCATGGTTTCTCCTCAACGCCTCTCCCGAGATCCGGCAGCAGATCGAAAGCTTCTCCCCGCTTCATCCGCGAGGTCCCCGTGACTCGCCGGTCCGGGCGATCCTCTTGACCAATGGCGACCTTGACCACTGCCTCGGCCTGTTTTCGCTCAGGGAATCCCACCCCCTCGTGATCTACGCGACGGAGCGGGTGCGGCGCGGCCTGGTCGAGTCCAACGCGATCTTTCGCACGCTCCAGCGCTTCCCTGAGCAGGTCACGTGGCGCGTCCTCACGCTTGGCCGGGAGGAGGAGTTGAATGGTCTGGACGGCTCGCCGAGCGGGCTCTCCGTGGTGGCCCTCCCCACGCCCGGCAAGCTCCCCATTCACCTGGAGGGGCTCCTGGCCCCTGACCCGGAGGACAACGTGGGGCTCTGGATACGGGAACGGAGCACCGGATACCTGGCCGTGTACCTCCCGGGCGTCGCGTCCCTCGACACCCCCATCCTCCAGGCGGTCGAGGGAGCCGACTGCCTCTTCTTCGACGGCACGTTCTGGTCCAGCGATGAGCTGATCCGCCTCGGCCTCTCGACCAGGCGCGCCGAGGACATGGCGCACCTCCCCATCGGAAGCCCCGTGGGGAGTCTGGCCGGGCTCAGGGCCCTGACGGTCCAACGGAAGATCTATACGCACATTAATAACACGAACCCCATCCTGCTGAAGGACTCCCCTGAGCGTCGAGCCGTGGAGGCGGCTCGATGGGAGGTGGCGGAGGACGGCATGGAGGTTCGGCTGTGAGTTTGGGCACTCCGCTGGCCCCCGAGGCTTTCGTCGAGCAGCTCCGGGAGGAGGGGAGCCGGCGCTACCACGACCGGCATCCCTACCACGTGCTCATGCACGAGGGGAAGCTCACGAAGCTCCAACTCCAGGCCTGGGTGCTGAACCGCTACTACTACCAAACCCGGATCCCGATCAAGGACGCGCTGATCCTCTCGAAGTCCGAGGACCCGGCCTTCCGGCGGATGTGGATCCGGCGCATCCTCGACCACGATGACGAGGACAAAGGCGGGCTTGCGCTGTGGTTGCGCCTCGCGGAGGGCGTGGGTCTCGATCGCGAGGAAGTCGCGAGTTGCCGCTCCGTGCTCCCGGGCGTGCGCTTCGCCTGCGACGCGTACGTGGAGCTGGTCCGGGAGCGGAGCCTGGTGGAGGCAGTGGCCTCCTCCCTGACCGAGTTCTTCGCCCCGGATCTCATGTCCCGGCGCGCCGCAGCGTGGGAGGAACACTACCCCTGGGTGGACCGCGCTGCCCTGGAGTATTTTCGGAGCCGGGTCTCCCGCGCCCGGCGGGACTCCGAGGAGGCCCTCGACTTCGTGATCCGGTCGGCAACGACGCGGGAGCTCCAGGAGCGGTGCGTCGCCGCCCTCGTCCGAAAGTGCGAAATCCTCTGGGCCCTCCTGGATGCGGTTTACGCCGCCTACGTCACCCCAGGGTGGCGCCTTCCGGAGTCAGCCTGAGATGAGCCTCTCGCCCGCGAGCCGGCCTAAGCTCGCCTCCAAGGCCCGGCTTCGGTGGGACAAGCGGGAGGCGAAGTATTTTCTGCTGTACCCCGAACGGGGTCTCCTGCTCAACACGACGGGCGCCGACATCCTTCAGCTCTGCACCGGGGAGCACACGGTGGCGGGAATCGTGGGTCAACTCGCGGCGAAATA
>JAKEHP010000430.1 GCA_022614955.1 Candidatus Methylomirabilota bacterium | reverse complement strand
TGTAAATTCTCGGTTAGTTCGCGCCATCTTTTCTCACTTAAAATGCGCCACGTGCTGGGGCACACTCTCCCGACGGTCCGACTGGACCGCGGGAGGAAAGGAGGATGCTCACAGCCATGGCGCGCAGCACGATCAAGTTCCTGAAGCAGCAAGGGCAGTTCAACACGAGCATTGCCGCGCTGGTCGGGTGTGACCGGCACACGGTGGCGCGGGTGCTGGAGGGGCCGGGCGATCCGACCCGCCGCCGGCCGCGCCCCGCGTCCCTGGATCGCTGGCGGGCGGAGGTGACCAGCTGGCTGAAGGAGGGGATCCCCGTCCGCCGGATGCTGGAGTTGCTCCGCCAGGACCCGACCACGCCCTACACCGGGGGCACCTCGACGTTCTACCGCTCCGTGGCGCAGCTCCGCGCCGCGGTGGCCGCCGGGGAGGCGCCGGTGATCCGCTTCGAGGGGCTGCCGGGCGAGTACGTCCAGTGGGACTGGGGGGAGGCCCGGGTCCCCCTGGGCGGGGCGTGGGTGCGCCGGGTCTTCCTGGCGGGGCGGCTCAAGTACAGCCGCATGGTCGGCGTCCGCTGGCGCACCCAGATGGACCTCGAGACCCTCTGCCGCGCCCAGTTGGAGATCGTGGAGGGCTGGGGGGGCGTCCCGTGGGCCTGGGTCCACGACAACCTGAAGACCGTGACGCTGGGGCGCGAGGCCGACGGGACCCCGCGCTGGAACCCCGCCTATTGGCGCTTCGCCACCGAGGTGGGCTTCCACCCCGAGTGCTGCGATCCCGGGGCGGCCCGGCAGAAGGGCACGGTCGAGAACCTCGTGAAGTGGGTGAAGTCCAACTTCCTCCCGGGGCGCAGCTTCGCCGATGACCCGGACCTCGCCCAGCAGAGCCTGGCCTGGGACCAAGAGAAGAATGCCCAGGTCTCCCAGGCCCATGGGCGGCGCCCGGTGGACCTGTGGCCGGCCGAGCAGGCGGCCTTCGGTCCCCTGCGGACGACGGCCGCGACCTACGGGCTCTACCGGGTGGCGACGGTCAACCGGGAGAGCCTGGTCCGCGTCGAGGGCAACCAGTACTCCGTCCCGGTCGGGCACCTGGGCCAGGCCGTGGATGTCCGGCTCCTCCGGGACGAGATCCGGATCAGCCGGGACGGGGGGGAGCTGGCGGGGCATCCCCGCCTGTCCGGCACCGGGCAGCGGCGGCGGGAGCCCGGGCACTACCTCCCCGCGCTCACCACGCGGCCCCGGGCCCGCCTGGTCCTGGAGCGGGAGCGGCTCTGTGCCCTGGGTCCCGAGGTCCAGGCCTACGTGGCCGCGATCAGCCAGCGGCGCCGGGGCCACCTGGCCGCGGAGCTCGCCGCCTGCACCGAGCTGCTCGAGCGCCTCGGCGCGGACGGCCTGCACCGGGCCGCCGCGGCCTGCCTCGCCCGGGGGCTGTGCGGGGCCGAGTACGTGCGGCGGTTCGCTGGGGCCGAGCCGGTGCTGGCGCTTCCGGCGCTGCCCGATCAGGCCGCGGTGGATCGGGACTTGGCTCACTACGAGGCCTTCGTCACGCGCTGAGGGGAGGGCGCGACCATGCACCAGATGCTCACCCAGCTCAAGCTGGCCCGGATCCGGGAGATCCACCAGGAGTGGCTCGATCGGGCGGCCGAGAGCCAGATGGCGTACACCGCCTTCCTCCAGGGGCTCCTCCAGGAGGAGCTGGTGGCCCGGGAGGAGAACCAGCTGCGCCGGCGGCTCAAGGAGGCCGCCTTCCCCTTCGAGAAGACCCTGGAGGAGTTCGACTTCCGGCTCCGGCCCGAGCTGAACCGCCAGGTCTTCCTCCGCTACTGCGAGGATCGCTTCCTCACCCAGGGGCGCTCCCTGGTCCTGGTGGGGCCGACGGGGGTGGGGAAGACCCATCTCAGCGTGGCCATCGGCCTCGCTCTGCTGAAGCGGGGGTATACCGTCCGCTTCACCACGGTCCAGGCGCTCCTGACCAAAGTGCTGCGGGCCCCGGGGCTGGAGGGGCGGGCCAAGGTCCTCAAGCCCGTCCATGCCAGTGATCTCCTGGTCCTCGATGAGTTCGGCTACCTCCCGGCCGATCCCGACCTCGGGCCCATCCTCTACGAGGTCATTGCCACCCGCTACGAGAAGAAGGCGACGATCATCACCTCGAACAAGAGCCTCACCGAGTGGGGGCGGGTGCTGCACGACAGCGCGCTGGCGGCCGCCTTGGCGGACCGCCTCCTCCACCACGGGGAGGTCTACTACCTGAAGGGGGACAGTTACCGGCTCCGGGGCAAACCCCGGACGCCCGAGGCCGGGGCCGACGTCCTCGAGACGGCCGAGAAGGGGGGATAGCACGGTATGGGTCCCGGGGAGATCGTCGGTCCTCGAGGCGCTGAGGCTGGTGCCTTTGCGGGCACTCCCCCTGGAGAGCGGCCTCTCGGCCTCGAACCGGCCCTCGGCGGCCCGTGGGTCCGGAGGGTCGTACGCAAGTGAGAATCGCCCTGGCATCCTCAGGAGGTGGCGCATTTTAGGTGAGAATCACAGAGAAAAAATGGCGCATTGACAGTGAGAGTTTACA
>JAKEHP010000429.1 GCA_022614955.1 Candidatus Methylomirabilota bacterium | reverse complement strand
GGCGACCCCATATGCCTGGTCCCGGCGCTGAACCCCGACGTCTTCCTCTGCCACGTCCACCAGGCGGATGTCTTCGGCAACGCGCGGATCTTCGGGACGAACCTGTTTGCCCTCGAGGCGGCCATGGCGGCGAAGAAGGTCATTGTCTCCACGGAGGAGATCATTGATCTCGGGGAGATCCGGCAGGACCCCGCCCGGACCACCATCCCGTACTTCCTGGTGGACGCGGTGGTGCATCTCCCTTTCGGCGCCTACCCCGGGGGTGTGCCGGCCCGCTACGAGCTGGACCTGGAGCACATCGAGCGGCTGAACGCCATCCAGGATGACGCGCAGATGCAGACCTACCTGGAGGAGTACATCTACAGCGTCCCGGACCACGATATCTTCCTCGAGCGAAAGGTCGGGTGGGGCCGCCTGAAGGAGCTGATCCGCCGGGCGACGGTGCGGGAGGGGTACCACTGAGCGATGGCCACCGTCGAGTTCACCGACACGGAGTTCATGATCTGCGCGGCGGCGCGCCTCCTGGAGGACCGGAAGACGGTCTTCGTCGGCTGGGGGATGCCGCAGCTCGTGGCCATCCTGGCGGAGCGACTTTATACCCCCAGCCTGGTCCAGATCTTCGAGTTCGGCGCGCTCGGGCCGCGGAGCCTCACCCCCTTCGTCCGGGGAACGATGGGCGGCCCGACCAACGTCTATCGGTCCCTCCAGTGGACGAACATGAACTGGGCCTTCTCCTACGCCGTGACCGGTTACATTGACTACGGCATGATCGGGGCGCTCCAGGTGGATCCTTACGGGAACATCAATTCGACCCTGCTCGGCGGGACCTACGAGCATCCCACGCGCCGCTTCCCGGGGAGCGGTGGAGGGAACGAGGTCGCCTCCCTCTGCTGGAAGACGATCATCGTCCTGAAGCACGAGCCCCGCCGTTTCGTGGAGAAGCTCGACTTCATCACCTCGCCCGGGTACGGAGAGGGAGCCGGTGCGCGCGAGCGGGCCGGCTTGCCCCGGGGGACAGGCCCGTGGCGCGTCGTGACGAGCAAGGCCCTCTTCGGCTTCGACGAGGAAACGAAGCGGATGCGCCTCCTCGGGGTGCTCAAGGGCCTCAGGGCGGAGGAAGCGCTGGAGGGGATGGGGTTCGAGGTGAAGGTGGCGAGCGCTCTCGAGGAGATGGCGCCGCCAACCGAGGAGGAACTGCGTCTCCTGCGCGAAGAAATTGACCCCAGCGGCATTATCATCCGGGGAGAGAAGATGCGGGCCACCCGGTGAGGCGCGCGTGGAGGAGGGGCCCATGGCGACAAAGGATCCAGTCATCGTGAGCGCGGTCCGGACGGCGGTAGGGAACTTCGGGGGAAGCCTCCGGGATATCTCGGCCAACGTGCTGGGCGGGATCGCCATCCGGGAGGCGGTCCGGCGGGCGGGCCTCGCCCCGGACGAGGTGAATGAAGTCATCATGGGCAACGCCATCGCGGCCGGCCTCGGCCTCAACCCGGCCCGGGCGGCCACCCTGGAGGGCGGGCTAGATGTCCAGACGCCGGCCTACACGGCCAACCAGGCGAGCGGATCCGGCCTGAAGGCCATCGCGCTGGCCGCCCAGGCCGTCAAGGCGGGGGAGGCCGAGGTGGTCGTGGCGGGGGGCATGGAGAGCATGAGCGGAGCGCCCTACCTGCTCCCCCGGGCGCGCTGGGGGCAGCGGCTGGGCCACGGGGAGCTGCTGGACAGCATGATCCTGGACGGGGTCACCTGCCCGACGACCCGGACGCGCCTGGGGCTGTATGCCGAGAGCATCGCCGTTGACATGGGAATCACCCGGGAAGAGCAGGACCGCTTCGCCCTGCGCAGCCACATGAACGCGGTGGCCGCCATTGATTCAGGGAAATTTGTCAGCCAGATCGTCCCGGTGCCGGTCCCCCGGGCGAAGGGGGAGCCGGAACACTTCGCCGTGGACGAGCACCCGAAGCGGGGTACCTCAATGGAGGCCCTGGCCAAGCTCAAGCCCTCCTTCAAGGCTGGCGGGACCGTGACGGCCGGCAATTCCTCCGGGATCACGGATGGGGCGGCCGCCCTGGTCGTGACGACCTGGCAGAGGGCAGACCGCCTGGGGGTGCGCCCGATGGCCGTCATCCGCTCCAGCGCCTCAGCCGGAGTGGAGCCAACCGAGATGGGCCTCGGCCCGGTCCCCGCCTGCCGCATGGCGCTGGAGCGGGCGGGCTTGAAGCTCGAGGACATTGACCTGATTGACTTCAACGAGGCCTTCGCCGCGCAGGCGTTGGGAGCGCTGAAGCTCATGGCAGCGGACCTGGCCCGGGTGAACATCTATGGGGGCGCCATCGCGATCGGCCACCCGATCGGGGCCTGCGGGGCGCGGACGCTGGTTACCCTCCTGTACGCACTCCAGGATACCGGGAAGCGGTTCGGCCTGGACACGCTCGGCATCGGCGGGGGCCAGGGGGTCACGATGATCGTGGAGCGAGTCTAAGCCCACATTTTCGATTTGAAAGGTGAACGGACCAGGCGAAAATTCCTCAACGTCCGCAAACGACGCGGCTCTGGGGGGTCCTCGCTGGCGCGGAGGGTACCACCCAATGGGTGACGCGAAATCGGGCCCGGTTCGCCTCTCGTTCAATCCCCAACTTCGCGTCGAATTCCGCGGCTCGACGGTGACCTCCGACCTCGGCAATCTTTTGCGGCGGCTCGCTCTACCCCTCGCCATTCAGAGCTGGTCACTGACGAGCCTCCGACAGCGGCTATTCAAGACCGGCGGGCGCCTGATCCGGCATGCCCGGTACTTCATCCTCCAGCTTGCCGAGAGCCACTTGACACGGCGCCTCTTTGGGCAGATCCTCGGGCGCATCGAGCGACTGGTGTGGCATCCGATCTGATCGAGAGTGCCGCACACGGAGTGAGGGTCACGAGAAGCGGGGGCGAACGCGGCGCGGGTGTCCCTGACGGGGGGAGGTCGAGGACGGCGGAGCGGCGACGCGCCCGGGCCCTCGTCCCCTGAGGGGATGGGCGGCGGGGTCGCGAGCGGAACGGGGGAGACCATGGAAGGATCGCTGTTCGACCCGAGCACGCTGGCGGGATTGCGCGAGGCGTTCGCGCGCTGGCGCTCGCGCCATTTGGCACCGGACCACGACCGCCGCACGACGGCGGCCGGGATCCCGGTCGAGCCGGTGTATGGGCCGGCGGATGTGGCGGACCTCGACTACGGTCGGGACCTCGGGCTGCCGGGTGAGCCTCCGTTCACCCGGGGCGTCTACCCGACCATGTACCGGCAGCGGGCCTGGACCATGCGCCCCCTGGCTGGTTACGGCACGCCGGAGGACACGAACGACCGGCTCCGCTACCTGCTCCGTCAGGGCGCCACCGGCCTGAACATCACCTTCGACTACCCGACCCTTCGCGGATACGACTCCGACGCCCCGGAGGCGCGGGCGGAGGCCGGGCTCGGGGGGGTCGCCATCGACTGCCTGGACGACGTGGCGCGCCTGTTCGCGGGAATCCCCCTGGACCGGGTGAGCGTGTCGCTCGTGACCTGCAATCCGGGGATGGCCATGATCGCGATGGCGATGTACCTGGCCACGGCCCGCCGCGCAGGCGTGTCCTATGACCGGCTGGCCGGGACCTGCCAGAACGACTTCCTCATGGAGTGCGCGATCACGACGGCGCCGGAGCCGCTCGCGCCCCGGGCGTCCTTCCGGCTCTCGTGCGACACGGTGGAGTACTGCCTGCGCCACCTGCCGCGCTGGAACCCGATCAGCTTCGTGGGCTACAACCTGGAGGAGGCTGGGGCGACGGCCGTGCAGGAAGCGGGGCTCGTGTTCGCGCATGCCCGAGCGGTCCTCCGGGAGCTCGAGCGTCGCGGGCTGGGGGTGGATCAGGTCGCCCCGCGCCTGAGCTTCTTTTTCTCGGCCGGGAACGATTTCTTCGAGCACGTGGCGAAGTACCGCGCGGCGCGGCGGATGTGGTGCCGCATGATGCGGGAGGAATTCGGCGCCCAGGATCCCCGCGCCTGGGCGCTGCGCTTTCACGTCCAGACCTCGGGGGTGGCCCTCACCGCTCAGCAGCCCGAGGTCAACATCGTCCGCTCCGCCTATCACGCGCTGGCAGCTGTTCTGGGGGGCGCGCAGTCCCTCCACGTCTCGGCGCACGACGAGGCGCTGGGGCTCCCGACCGAGGAAACGATCACCCTTGCCCTTCGCACGCAGCAGGTGCTCCTGGGCGAGACCAACGTCACCGCGACGGTGGATCCCCTCGGCGGCGGCTACTACGTCGAGCGGCTGACCGACGAGGTGGAGGCCCGGGCGTGGGAGTTCGTTCGGAGCGTGGAGGCCCAGGGGGGCATCGTGGCGGCCACCGAGCGCGGGTGGGTGCATGCGGAACTGGCCCGCTCCGCCTTCGAGTACCAGATGGGCGTCAAGGAGGGGCGCATCGAGGTCGTGGGGGTGAACCGCTTCGTCGGCCCCGACCAGCCGCGGCGGGTCTTCGTCCAGCCCCCCGCCGCCCCGCGCCAGAGCGAGCGGCTCCGGGCCTGGCGGGAGGCCCGCGACCGGGACGCCGTGAAGCGGGCGCTGGATCGCCTGGAGGCGGTCCTCCGCGCCCGCGGCAACGCCTTCCCCGCCGTGCTCGTGGCCGTGGAGGCGGGGGCCACGCTGGGCGAGGTGCACCGGCGCTTCCGCGAGACCCTGGGGGTCTGGGCGATGCCGCTGCTCAGAGGCTAGGGCGGGCAGGCCATGAAGGTGCTGGTCGCCATCCTGGGTCTCGATTCGCACTGGCGGGGGTCGGTCATGGTGGCCCGGGTGCTCAAGGACGTCGGTTTCGAGGTGGTGTACCTCGGCAACCAGTTTCCCGAGCAGCTTGTCGCCTCGGCGCTCCAGGAGGATCCCGCCCTGATCGCGGTCTCCAGCCTGTCGGGGAGCCACGGCGTGCTCGTGCCCGAGCTGATGCGCCTGTTGCGGGCGCACGGCGTCCAGGCGCCGGTCCTGGTGGGGGGCGCCATTCCGCCCCAGGACGTCCCTGCTCTCCGGGAGACCGGCGTGGCCGAGGTGTTCGGACCCGGCCGCCCCCTGGACGACCTGACGGCCTTCGCGCGCGACCTGGCAGCCACCGAGAGGGGCCGCAGTTCACGGTAAGCCGCAAGCTCGCTGGTGTTCCACCTCCCGCACTTCGATCATCCCCACTAAGGGGAGGCCGGGGGGCCGTTCCACACGGGTGGGAGGCGTGAGCGAGGTCCAGCTCAAAGTTGACGATCTCCACATGGCCTTTGGCGGGGTGACCGCCCTGGGCGGCGTGAGCCTGGAGGTCCAGCAAGGCGAGATCTTCTCCCTCATCGGGCCGAACGGGGCGGGAAAAACGGTTCTGCTGAATTGCATCAATGGTCTGTACACACCGCAGAGGGGGCGGGTAGACTTCGAAGGGGAGGAGATCAGTCGGCTCCGACCCTACCGGCGGGCCTATCTCGGCATCGCCCGAACGTTCCAGAAGATCGAACTGTTCAAGGGCATGACGGTCCTGGACAATATCCGCCTGGGGCGGCACCTCCACCTCCGAACGGGACTCCTGGCCGGGCTCGTGTACGCGGGGCGGGCGGCGCGCGAGGAAGTCGAGCATCGCGAGTTTATCGAGCGGGAGATCATTGATTTTCTCGAGATTCAACACATCCGTCACAAGATCGTCGGCATGCTCCCCTATGGTCTCCAGAAGCGGGTGGAGCTGGGACGGGCGTTAGCCCTGAACCCGAGACTGCTTCTTCTGGATGAGCCGATGGCCGGACTGAACCTGGAGGAGGTGGAGGACATGGCCCGGTTCATTCTCGACATCAACGAGGAGGAGCGCTGGCGTGTCACCTGCCTCCTCGTCGAGCATGACATGGGCGTCGTCATGGACATCTCGCACCGGGTGGCTGCCCTCAATCACGGGGTGAAGATCGCCGAGGGACCCCCTCGGGCCGTGCAGAGTCACCCGGAAGTCATCAAGGCTTACCTCGGGGAAGCACAGGACCTCTATGGCACGCGCAGGTGACGGGGAATTCCCGGCCACGGACGTGGCGCGGGATCTCACGATCCCTCGGCTCTTTCTCCAGGTCGCGCAGCGCTACGGGGACCGCAAGGTCGCCATGCGGGAGAAGGAGTATGGGATCTGGCGGCCCATCACCTGGCGCCAGTACCTGGAGCACGTGCGGGATCTGGCGCTGGGCTTCATAGCCATCGGGCTCAAGCGCGGGGATAAGGTCGCCATGATGGGGGACAACCGGCCCGAGGGGCTCTGGGCGGAGATGGCAACCCTGTGCGCCGGCGGGGTGACGGTCTGGCTGTTCCAGGACTCTATGCTGGATGAAGTGCAGTTCATCGTGGATCACGCCGACGCCCGCTTCCTGGTTGCGGAAGGCCAGGAGGAGGTGGACAAGGGGTTAGCCATCAAGGACCGGTGCCCGAAGCTGGAGCGGATCATCTGGGATGACCCGAGAGGAATGCGGCGGTACCGAGACCCCTGCCTGATCAGTCTCCGGGAGGTGGAACAGCTCGGGCGCGACCTCGGCACGCGCGAGCCGCAGCGCTTCGAGGAGACCGTGGGGGCGGGCAGGGGGGACGACGTCTGCCTCCTCTTCTACACCTCGGGAACCACCGGGCTGCCGAAGGGGGCGCTGCTGACCCACTTCAACATGCTGACGATGGGGCAGAACCTGCTCCGGGTAGACCCCTGTACGCCGGACGACGACTTCGTCTCCTTCCTTCCCTTCGCGTGGATCGGCGAGCAGATGATGTCCACCTCCTGCGGCCTGTGGGCCGGTTTCACCCTGAACTTTCCCGAGGGGCCGGAAACCGTTCTCCACGACTTCCGGGAGATCGGTCCCCAGGTGATGTTTTCCTCCGCGCGCCTCTATGAGCAGATGCTGCGCAACGTGCAGGTGAAGCACCTGGATGCGACCTGGCTCAAGCGGAGACTGTTCCAGGCGGCCATGGCCATCGGGGGCCGCCTCGCCGACCTGAAGTTCACCCGCCGCCGCCCGCCGGCGTGGCTCCGGGCGCTGGGGATGGCGGCGGAGATGGTGGTCCACCGGAAGCTGCGGGACCACCTCGGCCTCTCCCGGATCCGCAATGCCTACACGGGGGGCTCCGCGATCGGCCCGGAGCAATTCCGGTTCTTCCACGCGATGAACGTCAACCTGAAACAGATCTACGGACAGACGGAGATTGCCGGGATCTCGGTCCTCCACCGCAGCGATGACGTGAAGCCCGACACGGTGGGAAAGCCCATCCCCCAAACCGAGGTGCGGATCTCCCAAACGGGCGAAATCCTCTCCCGGAGCCCGAGCGTGTTCCTCGGCTACTACAAGAATCCGGACGCCACGGGGGCCGCCCTGCGCGACGGCTGGCTCCACTCGGGCGACACGGGGTTTCTCGATGCGGACGGCCACCTGGTGTTCTTCGACCGGACCAAGGATATCATTGTGCTCAGCGATGGGAGCCGTTTCTCGCCCCTCTACCTCGAGAGCCGCCTCAAGTTCAGCCCGTACGTCAAAGACGCCTGGGTCATCGGTCACGAGCGGCCCTTCGTGGCAGCGGTCATCTGCATTGACTACGGTGTCGTGGGGAAGTGGGCGGAGGACCGGGGGATCCCCTACACCAGCTATGCGGAACTCTCCCAGGAACCCCGGGTCACCGTCCTCATCGAGGGGACGGTGCGCGCCGCGAACCGGGGTCTCCCGCCCGCGGCCCAGATCCGAAAGTTCGTCAACCTGTATAAGGAGTTCGACGCCGACGACGACGAGCTGACTCGAACCCGGAAACTCCGGCGGACCTTCGTGGAGGACCGGTACAAGGACATTGTGGACGCGCTCTACCTCGACACGGAGACGGTCGGCATTGACTCCACCATCACCTACGAGGACGGGCGCGTTTCCCAGATCCGGGCGACCTTGCAGATTGCCATGGTCACCCGAGAGAGCTAGAAAGCATGGATCTGTTCCTACAACTCCTCACTACCGGCATCCTGGTCGGGAGCATCTACGCACTGGTCGCCCTCGGGTGGACCCTGATCTACAAGTCCTCGGGGGTGTTGAACCTGGCCATGGGCGAGCTGACGCTGATCGGGGCGTACGTGTCCCTGTCCTTCTATACGTGGGGCATTCCCTTCCCGCTGTCCATCCTGGGCACCCTCCTGGTGGGCTTCGTGCTCGGGCTGCTGACCGAGCGGCTCTTCCTCCGGCGGCTGATCGGCGAGTCCGTTCTTACGGTGATCATGGTGACCGCCGGCCTGTCCTTTTTCTTCCGGGGGATCGTCGCCTTCGTCTGGGGGACCGACACGCGGGTCTTTTCCCCTCCCGTGTTCCCCGCCGAGTCCATGCGTCTCGGCCGGATCGTGATCGGGCAGGTCTACCTCTGGAGCTTCGTGGCAGCCATCCTGCTGCTGCTGATCTTCGTGGCGTTCTTCAAATACACCCGCTGGGGCCTCGCGATGCAGGCGACCGCCGACGACGAGATGGCCGCCCTCTCCCTGGGGGTGAGCGCGAAGCGCGTCTACGCCCTGGCGTGGGCCATCGCCTTCATGGCCTCGGGTGTCGGGGGGACCCTGCTCGGGAACATCAACGGCCTCAACATCTCCGTCGGCTACCTGGGGCTCCTGGTCCTCCCCGCCGTGGTCCTTGGAGGCCTGAACTCCGTGCCGGGCGCCATCGTGGGCGGGATCGTCATCGGCATCCTCCAGAATTTCTCCGACGCCTACCTGAGCCGCCTGACCCCCGGGGGCGTGAAGGACATTGCCCCCTTCGCCTTCATGGTGCTCATCCTTCTCTTCCGCCCCTACGGCCTCTGGGGGTGGGTGAAGATCGAGCGGGTCTGAGGACGCCAGCATGTACACCCCGGCCGCGGTGTACCACGAGCGCTACCGCCAGGATCACGCCTGGTGGCAGTCGGCCTTCGTGCGCGGGAAGATGGTGCTCATGTTCCTCCTCCTGCTTGTGGCGATCCCGGCGACGGGCAGCCTGTACCTCATCTCAGTCGCCAACGTGATTGGGTACACCATCCTCTCCGCTATGGGGGTGCAGCTCCTCATCGGCTACTGTGGCCAGCTGACCTTGGGCCACGCGGCCTTTATCGCCGTGGGGGCCTACGTGAGTGCCATCGCCATGCTGCAGTACGGGATTGGCTATCCTGTGAGCCTCCTGATGGCTGCGGTGGCCGCGGGTCTCTGGAGCGTCCTCTTCGGTCTCCCGTCCGCCAGGGTGAAGGGCTTCTATCTCATCATGACCACCATGGCTGCGCAGTTCATCACGGTGGATTTTCTCATCACCCAGTACGTGAGCCAGATCGGCGGGCGGGGACACTATTTCTCGCTCCCGCCCGGGACCATCACCATCGGTCCCTGGGTTCTTGATTCAGACGTGAAGGTCTACTACCTCATGGTCCTTCTGGTGAGCCTCTGCCACCTGGGCATGGCGAACCTCCTGCGGACACGGGTGGGTCGGGCCTGGATCGCGATCCGGGATAACGACGTGGCGGCTGAGGCGATGGGTGTCAACATCGTCTGGTACAAGCTCCTCGCCTTTTTCGTGGCGGGTGCCCTCGGGGGGGTCGCCGGAGCCTTCTGGATCTCCTCCCTGTTCTTCGTCAGCCCGGAACACTTCCAGTGGGGCTGGTCCCTCTGGATCGTCGGCGTGATCCTCATCGGCGGGGTGGGAAGCCTCCACGGGACGGTCTTTGGGGCTATGTTTATCACCCTCCTGCTGGAGGGGCTGAAGTTTGTCGTGATCCCGCTGAGCGAGGTCTTCCCCCAGCTCATGGAGAAGTTCCTGAACGTGAAGGAGGCCGCCTTCGGCCTCGCCATCGTGCTGTTCCTGCTGTATGAGCCGAAGGGCCTGGCCTACCGATGGGAGCAGATGAAGCACTACTTCAACCTCTGGCCGTTTTCGTACTGAGGCGCCTCAGGGGTCCTTGTGGCGCGCGAGGCGCGGGGGTCATGGAAGGAGGAGGGGAGATGATGCACAGAAGAATCGTACTTGGATACCTGCTAAGCCTTCTTTTGACGCTGGCGGTCGCCGTGCCCGATGCCGCCGGCCAGGCGAGGATAAAGCTCGGCTCCCTGAATGACATGACGGGCGCGACCTCCGACGTCGGCAAGGACATCGCTCTCGGGATCCGGGAGGCCGTCCAGTACGTCAACGACACGGGCGGGATCAACGGGAAGCGCATCCAGCTCTTCCTGTACGATTACGGGTACCGGGTGCCCGAGGCGATCACCACCTACAAGCGCTTCCGGAACTTCGATCAGGTGGTGGCCGTCTGGGGATGGGGGACCGGAGATACCGAGGCCCTCTCCCCCATTGTGAACAATGACCGGATGCCCTACCTCTCCCACTCCTTCTCGGCGCACCTCACCGACCCGAAGAAGACGCCCTACAATTTCGTCTACGGGACCGATTACTCGAGCAACGCGCGCGCCGCCATCACGGTCTGGCACGACGAGGTCTGGCAGAAGGATCCCCGATTCAAGGCCGACCGGGAGAAGGGGGTGAAGCCGCGCTTCGTGGCGTTCTTCGCCTGGGCCATCCCCTACGCCAGCGCTCCCATCAAGGCCATCAGGGACCAAGCCACCCTCCTCGGGTTCGAGATCGGCCCGGACCAAGATATCTCCCTGACGGCGCTCGACACCAAGAGCCAGGTCCTGGCGGCGAAGAACTTCAAGCCGCATCTGGTCTGGCATGGCAACACCACGATGTCCGTGGCGGCGGCCGTGAAAGACAGCTCCGCCCTGGAGCTGGGGGCCGACCACATCGTGAACAACTGGGGGTACGACGAAAACCTGGTCAAGCTGGCCGGGCCCGCCGCCGAGCGGGTGATGGGGGTTGCCGTCAACGCCTTCTTCGGCGAGAAGGTCCCGTTGATGGACAAGGTGATGGAGTACGCGAAGAAGATGAACCCGGGCGTCCCCCAGGAAAACCGCCTGATCCGGACTGTGCAGTCGTGGGTGGACGTACTCTTGATGCGGGTGGCCCTGGAGAGAGCCGACAAGGCCGGGCAACTCAACGGTCCGGGGATCAAGGATGCCTTCGAAACGATCCGAGACTGGACTCCCGGTCTGGGGCGGCCCCCGATCACCATCACCCCCGCCGATCACCGCCCGGGCTCTCTGATCCGGGTGTACACCATCCGCGGGGGGAAATTCGCCCTGGTCAAGGAGGTTGACTTGAAGCAGCGCTGGCCGGACAAGTGGGAGAAGGAGTGGCTGGGGTGGTAGGGGAGCGACGGGAGGCTTTCTGTGACGGTCCAGGATCCGATCCTGATACTGAACAACATTGAGGTGATGTACCACGAGGTCATCCTGGCCCTGAAGGGGGTCTCTCTCGAGATCTCCCGGGGCGGGATTGCGGCGCTCTTGGGCGCCAACGGCGCGGGGAAGAGTACTACCCTCAAGGCGATCTCCGGTCTCCTGAAGCATGAGAGTGGCGAGGTCACAGACGGCAGCATCGAGTTTCTCGGCCAGCACCTCGAGCGGAAATCGGCCGAGGAGATCGCCAGGCTGGGGATCATCCAGGTCATCGAGGGCCGGCGGGTCTTCGAGCACCTGACGGTGGAGGAGAACCTCCGGGTGGGGGCGCACCTCCAGGGCAATGGCTCCCGCCTCCGCCAGGGCCTCGAGCTGGTCTACACCTACTTCCCGCGCCTGCGCGAGCGGCGGCAGGTGGCGGCAGGCTTCATCAGCGGGGGGGAGCAGCAGATGGCGGTCATCGGCCGGGCGCTCATGACCGCCCCGAAGCTCCTCCTGCTGGACGAGCCCTCCATGGGTCTGGCCCCGCTCCTCATCAAGGAGATCTTCGATATCATCGGCCGGCTCAACCGGGAGGAGGGGATCGCAATCCTGTTGGTGGAGCAGAACGTCAAGCTGGCGCTCGCCATCGCCCCGTACGCCTACGTGCTGGAGAACGGGCGCTTGGTCATGCACGGGTCGGCGGCGACGCTGCGGGAGAATCCGGATATCCGGGACTTCTACCTCGGATTGACCGAGCTCGGGGCGAGGAAGAGCTTCCGAGACCTCAAGCACTACAAGCGGCGGAAGCGGTGGCTCACCTAGTCTCCAGCCGGAAGAAGGGGGGAACCATGATGCGAAAGGCACTCCTCGCAGGTGCCTTGGTGGCTGTGACGGGACTCGGGGGACTGTCCGGCTGCGCCACGATGCCGGAGACGGCCGCGGGACCGCTCCAGGCACCAAAGGTCGAGTTGCAGCGGGTGGAGATCGCCCACTACTGGTCTTTCTACCTCGACATGAAGGAACGCCGCGGCAGCTCGCTGGACCTGGCCTTTATCTTCGGCGTCGAGAATCCCAACAACACGACCGTCACGCTAGAAGAACTCCGGTTCACTATCGCCTTCGAGCCCGGGTACGAGCTGAACACCGTCAACGTCTACGAGAAGATGTCCATCCCGCCGCGGACGACGAACCAGCTCCGCGTCCACGCCGCTTTCGACGCCTATACCGCGGCCCTCAGTCTCCTCGTGACGGGTGGCTTCCGCCTCCAGGAGGCTGGGGTGAAAGCCCCCGACCAGCTCAAGGCGTGGTGGGAGAAGATCGCGGACTTCGAGTTCCAGATCGCGGTCACCAACGGGACAGCGGCCTTCAGCAGTGACCGCGGGGATTCCCTCGCCCATTTTCAGGCCACCTTCCCGAAGAAATAGGCGACGGGAACGGGGACTTCTGGCGCTCGCCCGCGGAGGGGTCTCGCCTCCGGGGCGAGCGCCGCGGTCGGAGGCGTGAGCCGGCGCGCCCGATACCTCGACAGACCCCAGGAGACCCGCTCGCCTGCCAGACGGGCTGCGGCCCAGTTGCGGGCGCTCCGCGCGCTCCTGCCGCGGGCACTGCGGGCGCCAGTCACCCGCGCGCGCTTCGCCCGGGCCGGCCTCAAAACAGGAGCGTTCAGAACCCTGGACGACCTGGCGGCCCTCCCGATCCTCCGGAAGGCCGACCTGCCGGCCCTGCAGGATCGGGCGCCCCCCTTCGCAGACCTCCTCGGCCTCCCCTTCGCTCATCTCGCCCGGATCTACCTCTCGCCGGGCCCCACGCTGGACCCCGAGGGAGCCGTCTCGGACTACTGGCGCTTCGCCCGGGCGCTGGTGGCGGCAGGCTTCCGCAAGAGAGATCTTGTCCAGAATACCTTCGCCTATCACCTCACCCCTGCCGGCATGATGCTGGACCTGGGGCTCCGTCGCATCGGGTGCATCGTCCTCCCGGCCGGCGTGGGGAACACCGAGACCCAGGCGGACCTTCTCCGGCGGCTCCCGGTGACCGGTTACGTGGGGACGCCCGCCTTCCTCCTCACCCTGCTGGAGAAGGCGCGGGAGCGGGCAGCCGACCCGCGACGGGACCTCCGGCTCCGGGTGGCCCTGGTCTCGGGGGGCATCCTCTCGGATAGTCTCCGGAAGACGCTCCGGGAAGACTTCGGGGTCACCGTCCGCCAGGCCTACGCCACGGCAGACCTGGGCTGCGTCGCCTACGAGTGCGCTGCCCAGGCAGGGATGCACCTGGACGAGGCCGTGGTCGTCCAGGTCTGCGACCCGCGGACCGGCCGCCCCGTGCCCGACGGCGAGCCGGGCGAGGTTGTCGCCACGGCCCTGAACCCGGTCTATCCCCTCATTCGCTTCGGGACAGGGGACCTCTCGGTCCTGGACCGCTCCCGATGTTCCTGCACCCGCACGGCGCCGCGCCTGACCCGCATCCTGGGCCGGGTGGATGAGATCCCGAAGATCCGGGGGATGTTCGTTCACCCCCGGCAGGTGGAGGAGGCGCTCGCCGCCTTCCCCGAGGTGGCCCGCTTCCAGATGGTGGTGAGCCACCGCGACCACGATGACGTGTTGACGGTGAAGGTGGCGCTCACCGGCCCCGCGGCCCCGGGCCTGGCTGACCGGATCGCGCTCGTCCTGCGGGAGAAGGTCAAGCTGCGGGCGACCGTCGAGGTGGTGGAGGCCGCTGCACTGCCGGAGGGGGCCAAGCGCGTGGTGGACCTGAGGAAATGGGACTAGCAGGCGCCCCCAGCCTCGGGGACGGGCAAATCG
>JAKEHP010000428.1 GCA_022614955.1 Candidatus Methylomirabilota bacterium | reverse complement strand
GATGACCCCGGCCACCCCCCAGGTGGCGACCTCCGCCACCCGCTCGAGGAGGAAGGCCCGCTCGGCCGGCTTCGGGATCGTGTTGCACGCCACCTGGACCGCGCACCCGTGCCGGCTGGCCTCGGCTAGGACCCCCTTCAGCTCCTCGGCGGTTAACTCTCCTCGCCCGCCCCCCCGGCTCCAGCCCTTCAGGCCTACGTAGAGGGCATCGGCACCGGCTGCCAGGACGGCCGCGGCCGCCTCCGGGCTCCCGGCGGGGGCGAGAAGGATCGGACGGGTGAGTGCGAGGGTCGGCATCCGGCTGGCTTCGGCGGGGCGTCCCGCGCCTACTTCGCCTTCTGTGCCTCCTGCTGCCGGAGGATGCGCCGGAGGAGCTTCCCGGTGCCCGGTCCACCAGGGCCGGCCGCCCGCGGCACCTGCGCCACGAACTCCACCTGCCGGGGGAGCTTGTACACGGCGATCTTCCCCCGGCAGAACTCGATTAACTCTTTCCCGAGGGCCTCCGTTCCCTGCCCGCCGGGCTTGAGGACGACGAACGCCTTGGTGATCTGGCCCATGACCGGATCCGGTACCCCCAGCACGCAGGCGTCGGCCACGGCGGGGTGGGCTACCAGGACATCCTCGATCTCCTCGGGGCCGATCCGGTAGCCGCTACTCTTGATGAGGTCGTCCTCCCGGGACAGGAACCAGATGTAGCCGTCCTCGTCCATGCTGACCATGTCGCCGGCCCGGCACCAGCCGTCCCGGACGACGCTGCGCTGCTTCTCGGGATCGCGCCAGTACACGGTCCCCGTGGGACCCCGGGCGACGAGCTGGCCTGTCTCCCCCGGCTTGCAGTCCTTCCCCTCCTCGTTCACGACCCGGAGCTCATACCCCGGGATCGCCGGCCCGATGGAGCCGGGCTTGACCTTCCGGGTGGCGGCGCTAGAGATGAAGACGAACATCATCTCTGTGGTCCCCAGCCCCTCGTAGATCTCCTGCCCGAACTTCCCCTTCCAGTCGTGGTAGGTCTTGGCGGTGAGGGACTCGCCGCCTCCGGTGCAGGCTTTGAGGCTGGAAATGTCGTATTTCTTCTCGGCATCGGGGACCTGCATCAGCTTCCGGTAGGCGGTGGGGAGGGCCGAGAGAATGGTCACCTTGTGGTTCTGGATGGTCTCGAAGAGGCCCTCGGGGGT
>JAKEHP010000427.1 GCA_022614955.1 Candidatus Methylomirabilota bacterium | reverse complement strand
TTCACGCTAGCCAGATCCTGGCCAAGCACTCCGAGGAGTACCGGCCCCCCCGGGAGGGGGAGGGGAAGGCCGCGCTTAGGGAGCGGTTCAAATCTCTCCTGCGGGAGAAGCCGGCGTCATGACGGCCGCGCTCGGGCACTTCACGCTCATCCTCGCCCTCCTGGTGACCCTGTACGGGGCCGTGGCCTTCGTGGTGGGGAGCCGGCGGGGCCTCCCGGCCCTGCTGGCCAGCGCCGAGCGAAGCGTGCTCGTGAGCTTCGGTCTGGTGACGCTCGCGCTGGCCGTCATGGAGTACGCCCTCCTCAGCAGCGACTTCTCCATCCGCTACGTGGCCAACGTGAGCACCAGGGCCAGCCCCGTCCGCTACAAGATCGCCGGCCTCTGGGGGAACCTGGAGGGCTCCATCCTGCTGTGGGAGTGGCTGCAGGTCCTCTTCATCGGGATCGCCATCTTCCGGTTCCGGCGCCGCCCCCACCCCCTGGCCCCCACCGCCATCGCCGTCCTCATGGGGATCTCCGCCTTCTTTCTCCTTCTGCTCGCGGCCCTGACGAATCCTTTCCGGCAGCAGTTCCCGGTCCCCCCAGACGGACGGGGGCTCAACCCGCTCCTGGAGGTGACCGACATGCTGGTCCACCCGCTGCTCCTCTATCACGGGTACGTGGGGTTCTCGGTTCCCTTCGCCTTCGCCATTGCCGCCCTCCTGACGGGCCGGCTGGAGAACGAGTGGCTGACCCTCACCCGGCGCTGGACGATGGTCGCCTGGCTGTTCCTGACGGCCGGGATCATCTACGGGGGCTGGTGGTCCTACCGGACGCTGGGGTGGGGGGGGTACTGGGCCTGGGACCCGGTGGAGAACGCCTCCTTCATGCCCTGGCTCACCGGGACCGCCTTCCTGCACTCGGTGATGATCCAGGAGAAGCGGGGAATGCTGAAGGTCTGGAACCTGGTCCTTATCACCCTCACCTTCGCGCTGGTCATCTTCGGGACCTTCCTGACCCGGAGCGGGATCCTCTCCTCGGTCCACGCCTTCGCCGAGGGGCCGGTGGGGGTCTTCTTCCTGGCCTTTCTGGGCGCGGTCGTGCTGGGCTCCCTCGGCCTCCTCCTGTGGCGGGCGGAGCAGCTCCGGGTCCCGGGCGAGCTGGACTCCCTCGTCTCCCGGGAGAGCGCCTTCCTGCTGAACAACCTCCTCCTGGTGGCCTTCTGCTTCACCGTCTTCTTGGGGACCATCTTTCCCCTCCTGGCGGAGGCAGCCCGGGGGGTGAAGGTGAGCGTGGGGGCGCCGTTCTTCAACTATGTGAACGTCCCGATCGGCCTGGCGCTGCTCTTCCTCATGGGGGTGGGGCCCTTCATCCCCTGGCGACGGGCCTCCTGGGCCAGCGTGCGGGGGAGCGTCCTCTGGCCGGCCGCTGCGGCCGCCCTCGCGACGGCCCTCCTGATGGCCTTGGGGGTGCGGGACTTCTTTCCGCTCCTGGGCTTCGCCCTCCCCATCTTCGTGGCGGCGACGGTCTTCCTGGAGTTCGGGCGGGGGATCCGCGCCCGCCGGCGGCTCCAGGGGGAGGGGTGGCTCGCCGCCTTCCGGGGGCTGCTGAACCGCAACCGGCGCCGCTACGGGGGCCTCATCGTCCACCTGGGGGTGGTCCTCCTCACCATCGGGATCGTCGGCTCCAGTACCTACAAGCAGGAGCGGGAGGCGGCCCTGCGTCCCGGGGAGGCGTTCCAGGTGGGGCGCTACACGGTGCGCTTCGACGGCCTAGAGGGCGCCGAGGCGGCGACCCACTTCCGGGTCTGGGGGGCCTTCACCGTCACCACCGACGGCCGGCCGGGCGCCGTCCTGAAGCCGGCGCAGCGGTTCTACCAGGGCTACGACTCCCCCTTCGCCACCGTGGATGCGCGCTACGGGTTCCGGGAGGACCTCTACCTGATCCTGGCGGCCTTCGCCCGGGACGGGAGCCAGGCGACGGTGAAGGCCCTGATCAACCCGCTCATCTCCTGGATCTGGCTGGGGGGGATGGTCATCCTGGTGGGGGCGGTCACGGCGCTGTGGCCCATCCGACGGGAGGGGAAGCCGTGAGGCGAGGGCCGGTTGCCTGGCTCATGGCCGGAGGGGTAGCGCTCCTCCTGCTCGCCCTCCCGCAGGGGACGACGGGCGCGGTGTCGGAGGAGGAGGTCGAGCACATCGCCACGCAGCTCCGCTGCCCCGTCTGCCAGAACCTCTCGGTGGCCGATTCCCCGTCCGAGATGGCGAAGGAGATGCGGGGGCTCATCCGGGAGCGCCTGGAGCGAGGGGAGACCCGAGAGGAGGTCACGGCCTACTTCGTGGCCAAGTACGGCGAGTGGATCCTCCTCTCGCCGCGGGCCAGCGGGTTCAATCTGCTCGTCTGGGTTCTTCCCTTCGCTGCCGTCCTGGCCGGGGCCGTGGGGGTCCTTGCCGTCGTCCGGCGCTGGAACGTCCGGGCCCGCGCGCGCCCGGCGGGTGCGGCGCATCCTTCCCCTGACTCCGCTTATCTGGAGCGGGTCCGCCGGGAGCTGGAGGCGACGGAGGGGGGGCCCCGGTCATGACGATCGCCCTCTTCGCCCTTCTGTTTGCGACTGTGGTCTTCACCGTTGCCTGGCCGCTCCTCCGGGGCCACCGCCCGGCCGCCGTCCCGCCCGAGGGTGCACCGGACCCGCGGCACGAACTCCTCCGGCAGAAGGGCGACCTGTACGGGCAGATCCGCGATCTGGACTTCGATTATGCAGCCGGGAGTATTGCGGAGGCAGACTACCGCCAGACCCGCGCCCAATTGGAGGCGGCGGCGGCCGAGACCTTGAAGGCGCTGGAGGCCCTGGGCGGCGGCGCGGCGGTCCCGCTCCCGCCCTCCGTGGCACGGGGGACGCCGAGACCACATCGCAGGACCCACGGGCTGCGCCTGGGCCTCCTCCTGACCGGCGTCCTGGGTTTGGGCCTCGCCCTGGGCTACTTCCTGGCCACGTCCCTCGGCCCGCGAGGCCCGGACGGATCGCCCACCGGCAGCGTCGGCGGCCTCGGGATGGGCCGGGCTTCCCCCCCGGCCAGCGCCGATCGCCGGGCCGATCGCCTGGAAAACGCCCGCGCCCTGGTGGATCAGGGGGAGGTGGGGAGGGCCTTCGAGATCTACCGGGGGATCCTCGAGCGGGACCCCCGGAATGTGGAGGCCATTACGCAGCTCGGGGTGATCCTCGCCCGGGCCCGGAGCTTCGACGAGGCCCACCTGGCGTTTGACAAGGCCCTCAGCGTTGATCCCAGTGCTCCCCTGCCCCTATGGGAGAAGGGGCTCGCCTACTTTCAGGCGGGCCGGCCGCGCGACGGGGTAAAGGTCTGGGAGCACCTGATCGCCGTTGCCCCCACCGATGCTCGGGCGGTCATGGCGCGGCGCATGATCACCCAGGTCCGGGAGAGCATGAGCCGACCGGCAGAGCCCGGAGGGGCCCCCCGGTGAGCGCCCGGCCCGCCGCCGTTCTGTTCGATCTCTTCGATACGCTGGTGGACTTCGAACGCGACCGCCTCCCCCTGGTCACGGTGGCAGGGAAAGACGTCCGGACTTCTAGCGGGGCCGCCCACGCCGTAATCCGACAGGCCTACCCCGCTATCTCCTTCGAGGCCTTCTACGAGGCCTTCGTCGAGAGCCTCCGGGAGGTAAACGAGCGCAGGGAGCGTGAAGGGATCGAGGTGACGGCGGCGGAGCGCTTCGCCCGCTGCTTCGCGCGCCTGGGGCTCCCGGACACGGATGCGACGGCTTCGGTCCGGGGGGCGGCGCTGGAGGCCCACATGGGGTCGCTGGCGACGGCCACTGCCTGCCCGCCGGAGCGGCGGGAGGTAGTCCGCACCCTGGGCGGGCGCTACCGCCTCGGCCTGGTCAGCAACTTCGATCACGGCGCCACGGCCCGGGCACTGCTTACGCGCCACGGCTTCGACGGGGCCTTCGAGGTCACGCTGATCTCGGCGGACGTGGGCTTCCGCAAGCCCTACCCCGAGATCTTCCACCTGGCCTGTCGTGCGCTCCGGATCGCCCCGGCTGCGGGCCTCTTCGTCGGGGACAGCCTCAGCATTGATGTCGCCGGCGCACGGGGCGTGGGGATGCCCTGCGTCTGGGTGAACCGGGAGGGGGCCACCCTCGGGCGCGCCGATCCGCAACCGGACCACACCATCCAGCACCTTCCCGATCTCCTCGCTCTCGTCTAAGTCTTGCCCCCTCTGGTGGCTTCCGATAAGATACCGCCGCCATGCAGGGGCATTCCGCTCCTGGGCTTCATGCTTC
>JAKEHP010000426.1 GCA_022614955.1 Candidatus Methylomirabilota bacterium | reverse complement strand
GATGCCGGCGCCGCCCGACTGGACCAGGCGCTGGACCAGCTCCGGCTGAGGATGGCCGCCGGATGACCGCATTGGCGAGGAATCAGCGATGAAAGTCGTCCTCTTCTGCGGGGGCCTGGGCATGCGGCTCCGGGAGTTCTCGGAGGCGATCCCCAAGCCGATGGTGCCGCTGGGGTACCGTCCGATCCTCTGGCACGTGATGCGCTACTACGCCCACTTCGGTCACAAGGACTTCATCCTCTGCCTGGGGCACAAGGCGGATGTGATCAAGAGCTACTTCCGCAACTACGACGAGACCATCTCCAACGACTTCATCCTGGCGGAGGGGGGCCAGCGGGTGGAGCTGTTGGCCAAGGACATCCAGGACTGGCGGATCACCTTCGTGGACACCGGGGTCAACGCCTCCATCGGCCAGCGTCTCATGGCGGTCCGGCCGTTCCTCGAGGGAGAGCCGACCTTTCTCGCCAACTACGGCGACGGGCTTAGCGACCTCCGGCTCCCCGACATGATCGACTACTTCGAGGCCCGGGACGCGGTGGCCTGCTTCGTGGGGGTCCAGCCCACCAGTAGCTTCCACCTGGTGGACTGCGCCGCTGACGGCCGGGTGAAGAGCATCCGCCACATCAAGGACATCGGGTTGCGGGTGAACGGCGGCTTCTTCGTCCTGCGCCAGGAGATCTTCGACTACATGGAGGAGGGCGAGGAGTTGGTGGAGCAGCCGTTCGAGCGGCTGGCCGCCGCCGGGAAACTGCTGGCCTACCCCTTCAACGGCTTCTGGGCCTGCATGGACACGTTCAAGGAGCGCCAGTTGCTGGAGGACATGTACACCCGGGGCCACCCGCCCTGGGAGGTGTGGGCACGCAACTCGGGACCGAGGGCCCCGGAGAAGTGAGCCGGGACCCGGGCACGGGGCTCAGCGAGAGCCTCGACGAACTGCTGGAGGGCGACCTGAGCGGCCTGGCCGCCTCGTTGCAGGAGGAGCTGCCCGTCCTCGAGGGCGGCAACCTGCTCGTCACCGGGGGCGCCGGCTTCCTGGGCTACTATCTCGTTCAGTCGGTCCTGTACTGGAACCGGCACCGGGCCCGCGGCCGACCGATTCGCCTCACCGTGGTGGACAACT
>JAKEHP010000425.1 GCA_022614955.1 Candidatus Methylomirabilota bacterium | reverse complement strand
GTCACGGGGCCGATGCAGGCGATCCGGACACCGTTGAGGAAAGCGGGGAGGTCCTCCCCCTTCAGCATCTCGACGAAGTTCTGGACCGTGGATGAGGAGGTGAAGGCGACGGCTGCGACGCGTCGCGCCTGCAGGGCCTCCCTCAGGGTGGCCGCGGCGCGCAGATCGGGGACGGTCCGGTAGACCGGGACCACGTCCACTGTGGCGCCGCGACGCCGGAGCTCCACCGGGAGGGTCTCCCGGGCAACCTCAGCGCGGGGGAGGAGGAAACGCTTCCCGGCGACCGGCTCGTCCCGCAGGGCCGCCAGGAGCCCCTCGGCTGTGAACTCCTCCGCGACCCGGTCAGCCCGCATGCCGTAGACGGCCAGCGCCTCGGCGGTGGCCGGGCCGATGGCGGCCAGGCGGCAGACACCGGGGGCGCGCCAGTCCACCCCACGCGCCACAAGCCGCGCCGCGAAGGCCCGGACACTGTTGGCGCTGGTGAAGACCACCCACGCGTACCGGTCGAGGCGGGCCAGGGCCTCATCCAGGAGGGCCCAGGAGGCCGGCGGCTCGAAGGCGATGGCCGGGGCCTCCAGAACCTCCGCCCCGGCCTCCTCCAGGAGGCGCGTGAAGGTGCCCGCCTGCTCCCGCGCCCTGGTGACCACCACGGTCTTCCCGAAGAGGGGCTTGCGCTCGAACCAGCGGTGGGTGAGGGGGATGCCGAAGTAGGCCGGCGCGGCAACGGCCGGACTGACCCCCGGGACCACTTCGAAGGAGCAGCCGGCGGCGGCGAGCGCCTCCGCCTCCTCGCCACCCCGTCCGAAGAGGAAGGGGTCTCCACCCGTGAGGCGCGCCACCACCTGCCCGGCCCGGCAGCGCGTCACCAGGAGGCGGTTGATCTCCTCCTGGGGGGTGCCCTGGGCTCCCGCCCGTTCCCCCACGAAGATCCGCTCAGCCTCCGGCCGGGCGTGCCCGAGCAGCGTCGGGTTGGGCAGGGCGTCGTAGATCACGACATCGGCCTCCTCCAGGCACGCCTTCCCCCTCAGGGTGAGGGGGCCAGGGTCCCCCGCTCTTGCTCCGATGAGATAGACCTTGCCCTGTCCCGGCATGGGACCTACCCCAGCTCCCCCGCCAGCTCCCGGAGGATCCGGTCCGCGCCCTGGGCCAGCAGACGCTCGGCGAGGGCTGTCCCGAGGGACGCGGCCTCCAGCGCGGGGCCGGTGAGTGTGTCCCGAACGAGGGCCTTTCCGTCCGGGCTGGCCAGGAGGCCGGTCAGGGTCAGGAGGTCTCCTCGCACCGCCCCGTACGCCGCGATGGGGACCTGGCAGCTCCCCCAGAGGCGCCTGAGGAAGGCCCGCTCCGCCGTCACGGCGATCCGGCTGGCCTCATCCTCCAGGACGGCCACGAGGGCAGCTGTCGTGCGGTCGTCCTCGCGGATCTCCACGCCCAGTGCCCCCTGGCCCGGGGCGGGGAGGGACACATCCAGGGGAAGGGGGATGGCCTGCGCGGGCTTGGCGCCAAGCCGCTTGAGGCCCGCCGCCGCAACCACGATGGCGTCGAGGGTCCCCTCCGCCAGCTTCCGGAGGCGGGTGTCCACGTTCCCCCGGAGGGGAACAACGTGAAGGTCCGGGCGCCGGTGCAGGAGCTGGGACTGCCGCCGGAGGCTGCTGGTGCCGACCCGGGCCCCCGGCGGCAGCTCATCCAGAGAGAGGGCCTCGCGGGTGACCAGGACGTCCCCCCCCTCCTCCCGCGCCGTGATGGCCCCGAGGGTGAGGCCGGGGGGGAGGTGGGCGGGAAGGTCCTTCATGCTGTGGACCGCCAGCTCGATCCGCCTCGTGAGCAGCGCTTCCTCGATTTCCTTGACGAAGAGCCCCTTCCCCCCCACTTTTGCCAGGGCAACATCCTGGATCCGATCCCCGCTCGTCCGGATCACCGCGAGGTGCACCCGCAGGCCCGGGTGATGCGCCTCGAGGGCCACGGCCACCTCCCGGCTCTGGGCCAACGCGAGCGGGCTCCCCCGGGTCCCCAGCCGGAGGGTTGCCCGATCGGCCTGGGTCGGGGCCGACAGGGTCTCCCCACTCATGCGCCTATCGCTCCTGTTCCTCCAGGCCGAAGAGGCGGCGGAGGGCACTGATGGTGGAGGATCTTGTTCACGATGCTGTGGGCCAGTTGCCGGACGATGGCCTGCTGCGGGGAGGTCGGATAACCGGTGCAGGGCCTTGCCTCGCGGGGGAGGAGGGCGGCGGCCCCGGTGAAGACGGCCACCAGGGGGAGGAGGAAGGCGCCGACCAGACGGTTGCCGAAGCGGGCCTC
>JAKEHP010000424.1 GCA_022614955.1 Candidatus Methylomirabilota bacterium | reverse complement strand
GGTTCGATGCCCGTCGGCCGGCGTCCGTTGCGGGTCAGCATGTTTTCCCTTGCTGGCGGTCGGGCGGGGTCTCATGACCTGTTCCTGGGGCTGGCCCCAGGCCTGATCGCCGGTTTCTGCAGGACGCTCCGGGAGGTGGTGAATGCGCTTTGAGCGGCTGCGGGACCTCAGGTCCTCCGACGGACACGCGGTCCCGGCCTACCTCCTGGAGCCGGAGCGACCGGCGGGGGGCATCGCCCTGGCCCACGGCTACGGGGGCGCGAAGGAGCAGATGCTGGGGCTGGCGGCGCACCTGGCCGAGGCCGGTTTTGCCGCCTGCTGCCCGGACCTGAGGGGGCACGGGGAGCACCCGGCCCCGCTGGGGCCGGGCCTCCTCCAGGACCTGGAGTCAGCGGTCGGCTACTGCCGGCGCTACGGGCGGGTGGCGGCCCTGGGCCACAGCCTGGGGGGGCGGCTCGCCCTGATGAGCAGCGCGGATCTCCTCATCGCCGTCTCCCCGGCCATCCCGAAGCGCCCGTCCGATGAGGGGCGGGCGATGCTCGTTGCCTTCGGGAGCACCGCGGTGCGCACGCCAGACCCGGCTGCGATTCTCCCCTTGCTGCAGGCCCTGGGGCCCGTCCCGGACTCGGCGCGGCCGAAGCTCCTCCTGGTGGCCGAGGGGGATGTGCCGAGCCTCCTCGAGGGGGTCGCGGAGGCGTCCGCCGCGCTCACGGCCGCCGAGCGCCAGGTCATCACCCACCAGCAGCACCGGGCCGCCCCGCTGCCAGAAACCATCGGGGCCTACCTCCCCCACTGGTTCAACCACACTGATCTGAAGACAAACCCCGAGGTGGCGGAGCGGGTCCAGGCCTGGCTCGAACACCGGTGGGGCGCGAAGGGGATCTAAGGGGATGGAGGAGCGGCTCGAGATCACCGGCCAGGCTGTGGCCCTCCACCGGAGGCGCGCGGACGGCTCCTGGGCCCTGGACCGGCGGGTCGCCCTCGCCGATTTTCTCCGGGAGGTGACCGCGGTCCTTCCGGGCCGCCTCCGGGACCAGACGCTCCTCCTCCCCCCCGGGACCCGGGTCGTCCGGACCGCCGGCCCCAACACGGCCTTCGTGGTGGAGACGGCGCCGCAAGTCCGCCGCCTCCGCTGGGGGACCGGGCGGATGGGGGACGGCGGCCCCTACC
>JAKEHP010000060.1 GCA_022614955.1 Candidatus Methylomirabilota bacterium | reverse complement strand
GGGGGACCTCATCACGCCGGCGCGGCGGGCGCAGTGGGAGCGGGGGCGAGCCGACCAGGGAGGCGGGACCGTTGGGGCGGTGGCCCTGGATCGGGCCGGGCGCCTCGCCGCGGCGACTTCCACCGGCGGGACGGCAGGGAAGCGCGCGGGGCGGGTGGGAGATTCCCCCCTCATCGGCTGCGGGACCTACGCCGATGCCCGCGGGGCCGCCTCGGCGACGGGGGACGGAGAGGCCATCATCCGGGTGGTCCTGGCCGCCCGGGCCGTGGATGCGCTCGAGCCGGGGACCGAGCCCGCGGCCGCCGCCGCCGCCGCCCTCGCCCGGATGCAGGCCCTGACCGGCGGGATGGGCGGGCTCATCTTGCTCGACGCGCTGGGGCGGGCCGGGGCAGCCCACATTACTCCCTTCATGGCGGTGGCCCGCCGTGGTGGGGAGGCGTGATGGCCGGCTTGCTCACCGGGCGCGTGGCCCTCATCACCGGTGCGAGCCAGGGGATCGGCCACGCGGTGGCGGCGGCCTTCTCCACCGAGGGGGCGGCCCTCGCGCTGTGCGCCCGCCGCGCGGGACCTCTGGAGCGGGTGGCGGCGATGCTGCTAGGGCAAGGCGCGGATGTCCTGGCCCTCCCGGCCGACGTGGGCAAGGCCGCCGACATCGCTGCCCTGGCGGAGGCCGTGCGCCGACGCTTCGGGCGCCTGCACATCCTCGTGAACAACGCGAGCCTCCTCGGCCCGATGGTGCCTCTGGCGGAGTACCCGCCCGAGGACTGGGAGACGGTCCTGACCGTCAACCTAACGGGTCCGTTCCTCCTCACGCGGGCTTGCCTCTCCCTTTTGCGGGCGGCGGGGGGCGGGTCCATTATCAATATCAGTTCGGGGGTGGGCCGGGCGGCGCGAAAGGGGTGGGGGGCGTACGCCGTCTCCAAGTTCGGTCTGGAGGGCTTCACCCAGGTCCTGGCTGATGAGCTCAGGGAGGAGGGGATCCGGGTGAACGCCGTCAATCCCGGAGGGACCCGGACCGCCATGCGCGCCGCCGCCGTGCTCGGGGAGGACCCCGGGACTCTCCCCACCCCCGAGGCCATCACCCCGGTGTTCCTCTATCTGGCGAGCGAGGCCTCCCGGGACGTAACGGGCAAGTCGCTGGACGCGCGGGACTGGATCGGGAGGTCCGTCGGTTGAAGCGGCAGTCCCGCCGGCCCGCTACTAGCGGGGACGCTCGCCCAGGGTGAGCGTCTTGGTGAGGGTCTGGCCGCCCCGGAACAGGGTGAGGCGGAGCTCATCCCCGACCTTGATGCCGGCCAAAGTCTTAAAGAAGTCCTCCGAGGTCCGGATCGGCTGCTCGTTGACCTGGGTAATGATATCGCCGCCCAGCAGGAACCGGACCCCATTCACGGTGACATCCAGCGATCCCTCCCGGATGTCCGCCCGCTCGGCCGGGCTCCCCTTCCCCACGTCCTCCACGAGGAACCCGGAGGTGAGGGGGAGGTTGAAGACCTTCCGGAGCCCCTCGTCCACGAACTTCCCGTTGATGCCGAGCCAGGGCCGGATGACCCGCCCCTCCCTGAGAAGCTGGGGGAGGACCGCCTTCACCGTGTCAATGGGGATGGCGAACGCGATGGATTGGGCCCCCTGAATGAGTGCGGTGTTCACCCCCACCGCCTCCCCGTTCGAGGAGAGGAGCGGGCCGCCGCTGTTGCCCACGTTGATGGCGGCGTCGGTCTGGATGACGTGGACGGCAACGGTCTCCCGGGTGGTCGGGAGCATCCGGTCCAGGCCGCTCACCACCCCGACCGTGAGGGTCTGGCTCAACCCGAAGGGGTTGCCGATGGCCAGAACCTTCTGTCCGATCTGGAGACCAGCCGAGCTTCCCAGGGGGATGACGGTGAGGTCCGGGGGTGGGTTCTCGATTTGGAGGACCGCCACGTCCGTGGCGGCGTCCAGGCCAACCACGCGGGCCTTCCGTCGCGCCTGGTCCGCGATGGTGACGAGGATATCATCGCTCCCCTCCACCACGTGGGCGTTCGTCAGGACATACCCCTCGCCGCTCACCACGAAGCCGGAGCCGACCCCACGCCGGGCTGTCGGCGCGGCGGGGCCCTCGTGGGCGAAGACCGTGGTGATGTAGACCACGCCCGGGGCCAGACGCCGGAAGATGGCGGTGGTGTTCTCCTCGTCCGGGGTGAGAGCTGCTGGCGCCGCCGGGGGAGCCGCCCCCATCACCACCAGCAGCAGGACCAGTGCCCGCTGCCAGGTTCCTCTGCGCGAATCCCGCTCTCCCATGGTCCCTCTCGCTCCGACTGCTGGCGCGCCGGTCAGGATTGCTCCGCCTCCCGGCGGGTCAGGACCTTGACCATGGCATCGTGCAGCAGCCCGTTGCTGGCCAGGATCTCCCCGCGGTAAATGTCCAGAGGCTCCCCGGTGTAGTCGCTCACCCGCCCCCCCGCCTCCCGGACCAGGAGCGCGCCCGCCGCCAGGTCCCAGGCGTGGATCTTGTGCTCCCAGAATCCGTCCAGGCGCCCCGCGGCGACGTAGGCCAAATCCAGGGCGGCCGAGCCTGGGCGCCGGACCGCCTGGGCCCGGACCAGGAAGGCCTGGAAGTGGGCCACTACCTCGGTCGGGGCCTCCCGGATGTCGTAGGGGAACCCGGTGCAGAGGAGGGCATCCGTGAGGTTCGCAATGGCCGAAACCCTGAGGGGCGCCTCGTTCAGCCGCGCGCCCGATCCCCGTTCGGCCACGAAGCACTCGTCCCGGTTCGGGTCGTAGACGACCCCGGCGGCCAGTTCCCCCCGGACCGTTACCGCAACGGAGACACTATAGAAGGGGAAGCCGTGGGCGAAGTTGGTTGTCCCGTCCAGCGGGTCCAGGATCCAGCAGACACCCGCGGCACCCGCGTGATCCCGCCCCTCCTCCGACAGGATACTATGGGAGGGAAAGCGGGACCGGATGAGCGAGACGAGCAGGGCCTCCGCGCGGCGGTCCCCGTCGGTGACCAGGTTGATGACCCCCTTGTGGTCAATCGTCCGGGGGCGGGCCTGAAGCTCCCGCAAGAGCGCGCCAGCGGCGCGGGCCGCCTCGATGGCGGTCGGCAGGATATCGGCCATCACGGCTCCTTTCCCTTTCCGGGAACCGCACTCTAGCACGGCCCCGGGGCGAGCGACAAGGCCGGCGCCGTTGCGGCGCCGGCATCGGGCAGCTATGATGGGATCGCGGAGGGGGCATGGACCGCACGAGCCGGGAGGCGGCGGCCCAGTTCGGCCGCCAGGCCGCCCACTACACCACGAGCCGGGCGCACGGCTCCGGGGACAGCCTCGGGGTCATGGTGGCCCTGGCTCACCTCACCGGGACCGAGCGGGTCCTGGACGTGGCGACCGGAACCGGGTTCAACGCCTTTGCCTTCGCCGCGGGCGCGCGCTCCGTCGTGGCCCTCGATCTCACGGCGGCGATGCTCGCGGAGGCCCGCCGCCTCGCCGCCGAGCGGTCCGTCGCCAACGTGACCTTCGTCCAGGCCCTGGCCGACGCCCTCCCCTTCGCCGCCCGTGCCTTCGACGTGACCACCTGCCGGATCGCCCCGCACCACTTCCCCTCCGTCCCTGCCTTCCTGGCCGAGATGGTCCGGGTCACCCGGCCCGGCGGCCGGGTCATCCTGGGGGACACCTCCTCGCCCGAGGAGGCCGCGCTCGCCGCCTGGCACAATCGGGTGGAGGCGCTGCGCGACCCCTCCCACGTCCGCAACTACACGGCTCCAGAGTGGCGGGCCTTCGCCGAGGCGGCGGGCCTCACCGTGACGGCCCTGGACACCTCCTGCCGTTCGCATCTCGCCTTCGGGGACTGGGTCAGCCGGAGCGGGACGGACCCGGCCCGGGTCGCAGCCCTCCGGCAGGTCTTCGCGGCCCCGCCGCCGGGGGCGGCCGCCGCCTTCCAGCTCCAGGGGGAGGGAGAGGCGCTCACGTTCGCCTGGCCGATCACGATCGTGGCGGCCGTCCGGCCGTGAGCGCCCCGCCCTGGACGGGGGAGCAGGTCCGCTGGTACGTGGCGGCCCTGCGTCTGAGCGACTTCCCCCGAAAGGTGATGGCCGCCCTGGAGCCGCTCCTGACTGGCTGCCGGAGTGCCCTGGACGTGGGGGCCGGCTGCGGCGCCTTCACGCTCCCCCTGGCCCGGCGTCTGCCGCGGGTCACCGCGCTGGAGCCCGCCCCGGCCATGGTGGAGGCCCTCCGAGGGCGCCTGGCCCGGGCCCGCCTCCGGAACGTCCGGATCGTCCCGCAGGCATGGGGAGCGGCGGCGCCTCCCCGCCATGACCTCCTCCTGGCCGCCAACGTCCCCCTTCCCTGGGAGCGCCCGGGGGAGCTGGTGGCCAGCCTGGAGCGGGTCGCTGCCCGGCGCATCGTGCTCGTCCACCATGTGGATAGTGGGCGCGATAAATTTTATTTCGACGAGCTGTACCCCCTCCTGTTCAACCAGCACTTCCCGAAGAAAGGGGACTACCTGGGGGTGCTGACCCTGCTCCACGGCCTCGGGGTCCACGCCGAGGTCCGGGTCATCGAGTACGACTTCGACCAGCCCTTCGCCGACCTCGACGAGGCCCTCCGGTTCTGGAAGCACTACCTGGGGCTCCGCCTCGATCCCTCCCGGGACAGGTACCTCCGGACCTTCCTGGGGAAGCGCCTCCGACCCTGGCGGGGGGGATGGCGGGCCCCGATCCGGAAGCAGAGCGCCCTCCTTTCGTGGGCCCCCCGCCACCGTTGACAGGCAAGCCGCCGGTCTGGTATGGTTTCTGCACCCAGGGAAGGGCAGGGAGCTTGTCTTCAAGCCCCCCGCCCTAATTTTTTCCTCGGCCCCGCCGCGGCGGGGCTAGGGCGAAGGCACCCGGCATGCGGCTTGACCGATTCACGATCCGCTCGCAGGAGGCGGTACAGCAGGCCCAGCGCCTCGCCTCCGAGATGACCCACCAGGCCGTGGACGTGGAGCACCTGCTCCTCGCCCTGCTCGGGCAGCAGGATGGCATCGTGGGCCCCCTCCTCCGGCGCCTGGGGGTGAACCTCTCGCAGGTGACGCACGGGCTCCAAGAGGCCCTGAAAAAGCTCCCCCAGGTCTCCGGTGCCTCCGGCCAGTACATCACCCCCCGCCTCCAGAAGGTCCTCGAGGGGGCGGAGCGGGAGATGGACCGCCTGAAGGACGAGTACGTCAGCACGGAGCATCTGCTTCTCGCCGCCGCCGACGGCGCCGGGGAGCCCGCCCAGCGGATCCTGCGGGAGGCCGGGCTCACCCGGGACGGGCTGTACGCCGCGCTGGCGGAGGTCCGGGGCGGACAGCGGGTCACGGACCCCTCCCCGGAGGAGAAGTACCAGGCCCTGGAGCGCTACGGCCGGGACCTGACCGAGCTGGCCCGCAAGGGGAAGCTGGACCCGGTCATCGGCCGGGATGACGAGATCCGCCGGGTGGTCCAGGTCCTGGCCCGCCGGACCAAGAACAACCCGGTCCTCATCGGGGAGCCGGGGGTGGGGAAGACGGCCATCGTGGAGGGACTGGCCCAGCGGATCGTGAACGGGGACGTGCCGGAGTCCCTGAAGCAGAAGCGGGTGGTGGCGCTGGATCTCGGGGCCCTCATCGCGGGGACCAAGTACCGGGGGGAGTTCGAGGACCGGCTGAAGGCGGTCCTGAAGGAGATCGCCGAGCGGGAGGGGCAGATCATCCTCTTTATTGATGAGCTCCACACCCTGGTGGGGGCGGGGGCGGCCGAGGGGGCGGTGGACGCCGGCAACATGCTGAAGCCCGCGCTGGCCCGCGGGGAGCTGCGCTGCGTCGGGGCGACCACCCTCACCGAGTACCGGAAGCACGTGGAGAAGGACGCTGCCCTGGAGCGCCGCTTCCAGCCGGTCCTGGTGCGGGAGCCCAGCGTGGAGGACACCATCTCCATCCTCCGGGGGCTGAAGGAGCGCTACGAGGTCCACCACGGGGTCCGGATCAAGGATGCCGCCCTGGTAGCGGCGGCGGTCCTCTCCCACCGGTACATCGCGGACCGGTTCCTCCCGGACAAGGCCATTGATCTCATTGACGAGGCGGCCTCCAAGCTCCGGATGGAGATTGACAGCATGCCCACCGCCGTGGATGAGCTCACGCGGCGGGTCCGGCAACTCACGGTGGAGCGGGAGGCGTTGCGCAAGGAGACGGACGAGGCCTCGGCCGAGCGGCTCGCCCGCCTGGAGCAGGAGCTGGCCGAGCTCACGGCCCGGGCGGACGCCCTGAAGGCCCGCTGGGGGGAGGAGAAGTCCGTCATCCAGCGGATCCGGGGGATTAAGGAGCGGCTCGAGCAGGCGCGGATTGCCGAGCAGCAGGCCGAGCGGCAGGGGGATTTGGGGAAGGTGGCAGAGCTGCGCTACGGGACCATTGCTGCCCTCCTGAAGGACCTGGAGCGGGAGCAGGCGGCGCTCCAGGCCCGGCAGACCAGTGAGCAGATGCTGAAGGAGGAGGTGGACGAGGAGGACGTGGCCGCCATCGTGGCCAAGTGGACCGGCATCCCCGTCACCCGCCTCCTGGAGGGGGAGACCCAGAAGCTCTTAAAGATGGAGGAGAAGCTCCGGGAGCGGGTGGTCGGCCAGTTCGAGGCCATCACGGCCGTGGCCAACGCCGTCCGCCGGGCCCGCTCCGGCCTGCAGGACCCGAACCGGCCGCTGGGCTCGTTTATCTTCCTGGGACCGACCGGGGTGGGAAAGACGGAGCTGGCCCGGGCGCTGGCCGAGTTCCTCTTCGACGATGAGCGCGCCCTGATCCGGATTGACATGTCCGAGTACATGGAGCAGCACGCCGTGGCCCGCCTCATCGGGGCCCCGCCGGGGTACGTGGGGTACGAGGAGGGGGGGCACCTCACGGAGGCGGTGCGGCGCCGGCCCTACAGCGTCCTCCTCTTCGACGAGATCGAGAAAGCCCACCCGGAGGTCTTCAACATCCTGCTCCAGACGCTGGACGACGGGCGCCTGACCGACGGGCACGGCCGCACCGTGGACTTCCGCAACACCCTCATCATCATGACGAGCAACCTGGGCAGCCATGTCATCCGGGAGCTGGCCGGCAAGGACGACGCGGCGATGCGGACGCAGGTCCTGGAGGCGCTGAGGGCGGCCTTCCGGCCCGAGTTCCTCAACCGCATTGACGAGGTTATTATTTTCAATACTCTCTCCCGGCGGGACCTGGATCGGATCGTGGGGATCCAGCTCGGCCGGCTGCAGCGGCGCCTGGCGGACCGGAAGCTCACCCTGGCCGTCTCGGACGACGCGAAGGCCTTCCTGGCCCGGGAGGGCTTCGACCCGGTCTACGGGGCGCGGCCGCTGAAGCGCACTATCCAGCGCCTGCTCCAGGACCCCCTGGCCCGCCGCCTCCTCGAGGGGCAGTTCCACGAAGGGGACACGGTCCGCGTGGAGCTGCAGGGCGGCGAGCTCACCTTCGCCCGCGTCTGAGGGCCAGGGCGAGCGCCGGGCCGCTCGGCGGTCCGTCCGCGGTGTCGCGGAGGCTTCCCGCATGCGGGGACCACTCGACGGCCTCAGGGTCCTGGACCTGACCCGGATCCTGGCCGGCCCCTTCTGCACCATGATCCTGGGCGACATGGGGGCGGACGTGGTAAAGGTGGAGAACCCGGACGGGGGGGATGACACCCGCCGATGGGGGCCACCGTTCGTGGAGGGGGAGTCGGCCTACTTCCTCAGCGTGAACCGGAGCAAGCGGAGCGTGACGCTGAACCTGAAGGTCCCGCGGGGCAAGGCGTTGCTCAACGACCTCCTCACGCGCGCCGACGTCCTCATCGAGAACTTCCGGCCCGGGGCCATGGAGCGTCTGGGGTTCGGGTACGAGGCGGCGGCTGCCTGGAACCCGCGCCTCATCTACTGCTCCATCTCCGGGTTCGGCCAGACCGGGCCCGATGCGCTCCGGCCGGGCTACGATCTCATCGTCCAGGGGGAGAGCGGGGTCATGAGCCTCACCGGCTTCCCCGAGGGGCCGCCCTGCAAGGTGGGCCTCTCCATCGCCGACATCATCGCCGGGATGTACGCGGTGCAGGGGATCGCCTTCGCGCTGTACGCCCGGGAGAAGACCGGGCGAGGGCAGCGGATTGACGTGGCCCTCCTGGACGGGATGATCTCCTTTCTCACCTACCAGGCCGGGATATACTTCGCTACCGAGCAGAGCCCGACGCGGATGGGAAACCTCCACCCCACCATCATGCCCTACGAGACCTTCGAGGCTGCCGATGGCCACCTGAACGTGGCCGTGGGGAACACCAGCCTGTTCCAGCGGTTCTGCCAGGTCCTGAACCGGCCCGAGCTGGCCGCCGACCCCCGCTTCGCCACCGACGCCGGCCGGGTCGAGCACCGGGAAGCCCTGCGCCCGATCCTCGAAACGCTTCTCCGGGCCCAGCCGGTGGCAGCGTGGCTCGAAGCCTTCACCACGGCCGGCATCCCCTGCGGCTCCATCAAGGCGGTGGCGGAGGTCTTTGCCAGCCCCCAGGTCCTGGCCCGGGAGATGGTCCGGACCCTCGTCCACCCGAAGGTGGGGCCGGTGCGGGTGACCGGGAACCCCCTCAAGATGTCGGAGACCCCTGGGGCGGTCGAGCAGCCGCCGCCGCTCCTCGGGGAGCACACGGACCAGGTCCTGGCCGAGTGGTTGGGGCTGGACGGGGAGGCGTGCATGGCCTTGCGGCGGGACGGGGTGATCTGAGATGGAAGCGCTGGCGGCGGCAGCCCTGACGATCCTGGCCCTGGTGGCGGTGGCGGGGGCCGTCGTGGCCCTCCCCCTTCTCCTGGAGGTCCGGACGCTGCTGCGGCAGCTCCAGGGGCTTCTGGAGCGGACCGATGCGCTGGTGGAGGAGACCCGGGGGACGGTGCAGACCGCCGACCGGCTGCTGCGTGCGGCGGAGGCGGACCTGACGCCGGCCCTGCATGAGGTGAAGGAGGTGATGCGCAACGTCGGCCACGTGTCGGAGGAGGTGAGCCGGGGGATGGACCGGGTGGGCGGCACCCTGGAGAACCTGCGGCGCGCGAGCGAGACGGTGCGGACCACTACCGATGTGATCCGCACGGGGCTGGGGCCGCACCTGGTGACCGTCGTGAGCCTGGTGGCTGGGGTCAAGACGGGCACCTGGACGCTGCTGCGCCGGCTCCTGCGGAGGAAGGAGTGAGTCATGAGCAGTGAGCGCAGGATTTCGGGATCGGCCGTTGTCCTCGCCTTCCTCCTGGGCGGGGCCCTGGGGGCCGGCCTGGCCCTCCTGTATGCCCCTGAGAGCGGGAAGCGCAACCGGGAGCGCCTCCGGCGGTTCGCCGAGGAGGCGCAGGAGAAGACCGGAGAAGCCGTGAAGGAGTTCCGGGACAAGGCCGAGGATCAGGTCCGGGAGTGGCGGGACCGGGTCGAGGAGGTGGTCACGGTAGGGAAGGAATTCCTGGAGGAGAAGAAGGATCTCCTCACCAGCGCCTACGAGGCGGGCAAGGAGAGCTTCCTCCGGGAGAAGCAGAAGCTCACGGGCGGAGACGCCGACCCGGCCTCACCCCGGTGATGCCGCTGAGGAGCCGCCGGCGCCAGGAGACGGCGATCCGTTCCCGGCCCACCTGACGCCGCCCGCCAGCTCCGCGGGCGCGATGGGGAGCGGGGCAGCGAAGCCCTCCGTCCCGCGCGAGGATCGTCACCCGGTTCACGCTGGCCCGTCGGCCGATGGTCTGGGCGAGCCCCATCCGGGGCTCGCGCACCTGCTGTCCGTCTGCCTCCCCCCAAAATTGACTCGCCGGAGTTTGGACGGTCCCGGCCGGGGGCACGACCGATGGTGGGCGGGCTCTTCCTGCTGGCTGAGTGTGCCGGGTTATTTGATGGCGCCGACCGTGAAGCCGGCGATGAAGCGGTCCACGAAGAAGTTGTAGAGGATGGCGATGGGGACGCTGGCGATGAAGCACCCGGCCATGAGCGAGCCCCAGAAGTAGACGTCGCCGTGCACGAGGAAAGTCGGCACGCCGACGCTGACCGTGTACTGCGATACCGGCGAGATAAAGGTCAGCGCGTACACGAACTCCTGCATCACCAGCGTGAACGAGAAGATCACGACCGTGAGGATCCCGGCGATCGAGATGGGGATCACCACCTTCACGAACGCCCCGAACCGGCTGTAGCCATCAATCATGGCCGCTTCCTCCAGGTCCCGCGGGATGCTCTTGAAGAACCCCATCAGGAGCCAGGTGCAGAAGGGGACCGTGAAGGAGGGATAGACGAGCACCAGGGACCAGAGGGAGTCCTGGAGGCCGAGACTGGCGATCACCCGTGACAGGGGGATGAACAGAAGGGTGGGGGGAACCAGATAGGTGAGGAAGATGCCGATGCCGAGCTGCTCCCCCCACCGCCCTGTGAGGCGGGCCAGGGCGTAGCCGGCGGGGACCGCCAGCAGCAGGGTGATGGCGACGACCACCACACCGACGACGGCCGTGTTCCAGAGCCAACGGCCGTAGAGCGTCTCGAAGAAGAGCACGCGCAGGTGCTCCAGGGTCGGCGGCTGGTTGAATATGTAGGGGTTGTTCCCCCGGTTCAAGAGGTCGGAGGTCTGCTTGAAGGTGGTGATGAGCATCCAGTAGAAGGGGAAGGCGGTGAAGAGGGTGAAGACGCCCACGATGCCGAGGTGCGCCGCGCGCCCCCCCCACCGTTTCAGCCGCTCCCGGACCATCATCCTAGGTCACCTCGGTGCGCCGGGCGACGCGCAGGAGCGCGATGGCGGCGGCCAGGAGGAGGGGGAAGAGGAAGAGGGCGACAGCGGCGCCTTCCGCCAGGTCCCCTCCCTGGATCCCGGTGAAGAAGGCCAGGCTGGCCAGGACCTGCGTGGTGTCGTAGGGCCCGCCGCGGGTCAGGACGAAAATCACGACCATGTCGGTGAAGGCGAACACCACTCCGAAGAGCAGGGCCACGAGCATGATCGGGCGGACCAGCGGCAGCGTGATCTGGAAGTGGTGCCGCCAGAAGCCGGCGCCGTCCACGGCGGCGGCGTCGTGGATGTCCTTGGGGATTGAGGTGAGCCCGGCCAGCAGGATCACGGTCGCCAGGGGGAGGAGCCTCCAGACGTGGACCGTGATCACGGAGCCCATGGCCAGGTTCGGGATCCCCAGCCACATGGGCCAGTTGTCGGGCCGGATGAGCCCGACGGCCTGGAGGGTCCAGTTGATCACGCTGTAGATCGAGTCCAGGATCCAGAGCCACCCGATCGTCCCCAGCGAGATCGGGGCGACCCAGGGAAGCAGGATCAGGAACCGGACCAGCCACTTCCCCTTGAAGTCTTTGAGGAGGGCAAGGGCTAGGACGGTCGCGAGGACGATCGCCAGGGCCTGGGAGACGAAGGCGAAGATGAAGGTGTTCTTCAGGGAGGTCTGGAACTTCGTGGTTTCGATCACGCTTGCGAAGTTCTTCAGGCCCACGAAGCCCAGACTCCGGCTGCCGATGGTGATGTCGCTGACGCTGTAGTAGAGGGCCAGGAAGAAGGGGAACCCGAGCAGCAACACGATGTAGAGAATCGCAGGCCCAATCAGGAGCGGCCCGAGCCAGTCCTCGCGGTCCAGGAGGAAGGAGAGGCGGCTCCTCCGGGC